>JBEEJS010000099.1:0-6012 GCA_041169025.1 Candidatus Parcubacteria bacterium | reverse complement strand
CTGCTCCTCGTTCAGCGGCCCGGTGGCGGGATCGAGCAGCGACTCCACGGCCCACGCCACGCCCGTGAGCGGCGTCTTGAGCTGGTGCGATGCCAAGGAGACGAACTCCGATTTCATCTTGTCCACTTCGTATCGCTTGGTCTCGTCTTCGAGTACGAGCACCGCGGAGTCCTGTTTTCCATCCGCGCCGCGCACCGGCGCGCTCACCGCCCGCAGCACGCGCCGATGATTCGCGTCGCCGGCATACAGGTTCGCGGACGCCGCCACGCCCTTCTTCAGGGTGACGACCGCTGGCAGGCCGTCCTTGCCGAGCGGCGCTCCGTCTTCCTTCGTGAATCCGAATTCGGACGCGAATGACGATGCGGCAATGCCCGGGGGTACCGGACGCTGCAGCAATCCCGCGGCGGTGTCGTTCGACACGGATAACTTTCCTCCCGGCGCATCGAACACCATGATGCCGACGGGGAGTTCGCGCACGATGTCGTTCAATCGCTCACGTTGCGCCTCGATCTGGCGGCGGAAACCGTCTTGGGCGCGCTCGCCGGAGAGCGCCATGCTGAACATGACCAGCGACGCGAAATAGCCCATCAGGTGCTGGAAGACGGTGTACGGGGTCTCCACGAGACCAAAAATCCTGGCACCGATGATGAGGGTGCACAGCGAGAAGAATATCGCATTGAGCCGCAGGCCGTTCTTATATCCGTTCGAAACGAAGACGGTTGGTGCATACATGGCCACCCAGTAGATTGCCGTTCCACCGATACTGGTGAAGAGCAACGAGCTGATGATGATCGTTCCGCCTGCCGTGAGAAAGAAGTTCGCGCCATCGATCTTGCGTAGGCGGCGGTACACCAGCAGATTCCCAAGCTGAAGGACCGCGTTCGTGAGCAGCAAGGCTGACATGTACGGCAATTGGTGTGACAACACGAAATACACACCGAAGCCGATATCGACGGAGACCGTGACCGCCGTGACCGCGTAGAGGTTGTTCTGTCGCCGTTGTGCCTCCGGCGTGAGCGGGACGCTTTCGGTTCGCTTCTTCTTCATGCCAAGCATCGGAAACGGCTTATGCAGGCAGTATAGCAAAACGCCCCCGCATCTTCATACGGGAGCGTCCTGGCGCGATTACCTCCTGATCTGCACGTTCGCCTCCGCCAGCGTGCTCGCCGGCATCTCGGATGGCGCTCCCATCATGGGGTCCCGCGCGTCCCCCGTCTTGGGGAAGGCGATGACCTCGCGGATGTTGGGTTCGTTCGCCAGGATGGCGACCACGCGATCCAAGCCGAAGGCGATGCCACCGTGCGGCGGTGCGCCGTAGTCGAAGGCTTCGATCATGTGACCGAACTGCGACGAGATGGCCTCATCGGAGAAACCCCTGATCTCGAAGACGCGTTTCAGCGCTTCCGGCTGGTGGTTGCGGATGCTGCCGCCGCCGAGCTCGAAGCCGTTGAGCGCCAGGTCGTACTGCGAGGTCAGGATGTCGCCGATGTCCGTCTTGTCCATCAGCTTCTGGTGGTGCTCCGGCATGGCGCGGGAGAACGGGTTGTGCGTGAAGGTCCAGCCGCCTTCATCCGTCTTCTCGAAGAATGGGAAGTCGAGCACCCAGCAGAAGGCCAGGAGATCGGGGTCGTTCTTGTCCTCGCGCACGTCCGGCTTGTCGTTGCCGTACTTCTCCATCGCTTCCTTGTATGACATGCGCGGGAACGGCACTTGCTGGATGCGCTTGTGCGGCGCGGACTTCGTGACCACCTCGATGATCATCTTTTCCATGAGCGAGACCACGTCCTCGCGCTCCACGAACGACATCTCGAGATCCACCTGCGTGAATTCGGGCTGGCGGTCGCCGCGCTGGTCCTCGTCGCGGAAGCAGCGGGCCATCTGGAAGTAGCGGTCCATACCGGCTACCATCAGGAGCTGCTTGAACTGCTGCGGGCTCTGCGGGAGCACGTAGAACTTGCCCGCGTGCAGGCGCGACGGCACGAGGAATTCGCGCGAACCTTCCGGAGTGCCCTTCACCAGGTCCGGCGTCTCGATTTCCAGGAACTTGTTGGCGTGCAGGAAGTCGCGGAAGGCGGTGGTCACGGTGTCGCGCAGCACGATGTTCTTGTGCATGCGCTCGCTGCGGAGATCGAGGTAGCGGTACTTCAGGCGCAGCTCCTCGTTGATGGGCATCGTGTCCTGGTTGATCTCGAACGGCGGCGTCTTGGCTTCGTTCAGGATCTCCAGCGTCTCCGCGCCGAGTTCCACGCGGCCGGTGGCGAGCTTGTCGTTCCAGAGCTTCTCCGGGCGCGCTTGCACGGTGCCAGTGATCTTCACCACGAACTCCGGACGCAGCGTGTGCGCGATCTCGAGCAGTTCCTTCTTGAAGAACACCACCTGCAGGAGGCCGCTGGCATCGCGCAGGTCGATGAAGGTGATCTTGCCCATGTCGCGGCGCGCGTGGACCCAGCCGCAGAGGGTGACCTGTTCGCCTACTTTGGGGACGATGTCGAGGATGAGTTGGCGTTGCATATCCTGGTTCCAGAACGTGAATAAATGAAAAACGCCCTCATGTATGCCCTCCCCCGGCTCGGTGCCGGCGAAAGTCATGCGTAAGGGCGATTACTCGCGGTGCCACCTTACTTCGTCCCCATGGGACCTCTTGGGCGTATGAGAGCTCGGCCGTCGTCACGGGCGTCATGGCTCCATAAGGAAGATACCGCGCATTTATGTGATTGTAAAGTGGCTTATTCTAGCCTTATTCAATGTCAGTAATGCTTGACAAAATACGAAAATTATGCTATGATAAGCGCACAATGATCTTTCGGGAGACCACTCCCGGCAAACCACAGGAGACACACATGACGCAATCCGAACGCACCAGCTCCACCGCGACCACGCAAACAATGCCCGCCATTCAGTCGCCGAAGAACCTCGTTGCTGGCGTCATCGAAGCAGGCGGGATCGACGGACACCTGTTCACCATCAAGTTCAGCTCGCACTTCGGCGGCAAACTCATGGAACACACCCTGGGTCAGCTCGTCATCGAAGCCCAAGAGGGCATGATCACGCTGAACGACGATTCGCGCGACGCGATGTGCGATGCCCTCGGCAGCGGTCAGTGGAACCACGAGCACGAGCTCACGTTCACGCTGAAGGACCATGTCTGCCGCTGGCAAGTCCTCTATCCGCTCATGGTGCTCGCCAACCAACACATCGTGGTGGCAGCGCACGTGCGGTAGCAGATACGCATCGCTTCTAATGCCCACCGATGCGCACAAACGAACGTCCCGGACACAGGCTGTGTCCGGGACGATTTTTTTATTACGGCGTCAACCTATTCAGCAACCTCGGAAACGGAATCGTCTCCCGCACGTGCTCCAACCCGCAGATCCACGCCACCGTCCGCTCCAGGCCGATACCGAAGCCGGAGTGCGGCACGGAGCCGTAGCGGCGGAGGTCGAGGTACCACTCGAATGCGGCCTTGGGGAGCTTGTGCTCGGCGATGCGCTGCTCGAGAAGCGCCAGATCATCGATGCGCTGCGAGCCGCCAATCACCTCGCCGTATCCTTCCGGCGCGAGCATGTCGGCGTTGAGGGCGCGGTCCGGTTCATTCGGATCCGGCTTCATGTAGAACGCCTTCACTTCCACCGGGTAGTGGTGGATGAAGATGGGCTTGTCGTATTTCTTGGTGAGCATGGTCTCGTCGTCGGCACCGAAGTCATCACGTTCCTTGATGTCGCTGCCCATGGCCTGCAGTTCCTTCACCGCGTCGCGATGATGCAAGCGGATGAAACCGCCCTCGGCGACTTTCTCCAGCGGTTCCAGGTTCCGTTCCAGCGCTATGAGATCGGCGCGACGCTCGCGCAGCACGCGCTTCACCGTGTGCACCACGAAATCCTCCTGGAGTTGGAGGTTCTGTTCCCAGTCCATGTACGACGCCTCCGCTTCCAACATCCAGAACTCGGTAAGGTGCCGGCGCGTCTTGGATTTCTCGGAGCGGAAAGTGGGTCCGAAACAATACGTCTTGCCGAGCGCGGCGCTCGTCGCCTCCTGGTACAACTGGCCGGACTGCGACAAATACGCCTTGTCGTCGAAGTACTTCACCTCGAACAGATCTGAAGTCCCCTCCACCGCGTTCGGCGTGAAGATCGGCGAATCGCAGAGCACGAAGCCGCGCAGTTTCATGAACTCGCGGAAGGCGAATTCGATCTCATCGCGCACGCGCAGGATGCATTCCTGGCGCGAAGAGCGCAGCCAGAGGTGGCGGTTGTCCAAAAGAAAATCCGGGCCGTGTTCCTTCTTGCCGATGGGGAACTCCGTCGCGACGTGCACGGGGATGATTTCCTTGGCGCCGATCTCATACGTGCCCGGCTTGCGACCGTCTTCCTTCACGATGCCGCGGATGATGACGGAGGATTCGATGGTGAGGTTCTTGGCCGCGTTCCACGTTTCCTCGCTGACGTCGCTTTTCACGACCACGGCCTGCAGCCGTCCGGAACCGTCGCGCATCTGCACGAAGGCGATGGCGCCGGATGAGCGGATGTTGTGGGACCAGCCTTTGATTTCGACCTTCTGGCCGAGGTATTTGGTGGCTTCGGCGATGGTGATGATTGGCATATCAGGGCTTAGCTTGGCAAAAAATCGTCTTCTATGCAAGGCGCGTCGGCCTGCACGGCTAAAGGAACCTGATGACCGCGAAAAACGCGATTCCAACCGCAAGAAGCAGCAACGCGGCGAGCCGATACCCCTTCAGGACGTGCCGAGGCTGCTGCGTTTCAGCCGTCACCGGCTGAACTGCGGCAGGCGCTTCAATCGCGACCTCCACGTACTTCGGAATCGTGCGGTATTTCGCGGCATCCGGCGCCATGTTATGCCGGTCGAACCGATCACTCCGTCCGTGTTGCTGTCCGAGTTTTGGAATTCGTTTCGTCATATCAACCCACTGCTTTCATGTATTTAAGCGCGTGAAACCGGTTCTCTATCTGCGTGCTCAAAAGTAAGTCGGTGACAAAGCCCACCTCCCGCCGCACGGACAACGGCAATCGCAGCACCGCCGTCATCCCCACGCTCTCGGAGCGGAAGAATCGCAGCGCCTTGATGGTCTCCGCGGAAATCGGCGTCGCCAGCGGATCGCGGCACGAGGCGCATTCCATCCCGCCGCGATGCAGGTTCAAGGCGTTCCCTTCCGGCACCAGCGTGCTCCGGCATCGCACGCATTCCTGCAGCTCGATGCCGTGCCCCAGGAGATCGAACAACCGCGCGATTCCCGCATCGAACGCCAGGCCGCGCTCCCCCTCCATGGGTTCCGGTCCGGACTCGATGGCGTCCAGGAATTCGCACACCAATCCGTAGAGCCGCTCGTCGGGAAGATCGCGCCGCACCAACGCGTCCACGGCGAGAAGGAAACCCTGTGCCAACGCGGTGCGGGACAATGAAAGGATGATCCCCTTGTGCGGTTGCACCAAGGACGCTCCGGCCAACCGGTCGATTACCCGCCCCTTCGCCACCATCACGTCCACCACGCCGAAGTGCGAAAGGTGCGGTCCCAGCTTGCCCTTCCCTTTCCGCGCGCCCTTGGCGAGCACGGTCACCTTGCCGCGTTCGCGCGTGAACAGCACGTAATGACGGTCCGCGTCGCGGATCGTCTTGCTGCGGAGAACGACTGCTTGATCGCGGTACGTTGCCATGGTGATCCTGGTTCATCCGTCATTTTCCCGCAACCGCGTGGAAGCCGCAAACCGCCGTCCGGACCGCTATTCCGCCTCCTCTTCCCGCGCCAACTTCGTCATGTGCGATTCCAGGATCGCCGCGGCCGCCATCGCGTCCCGGTCGAAATCCTTCATCTTCCCGCCCGCCGCGCGCACCGCGCTGTCGGCCATCTTGCTCGACATGCGCTCATCCTCGGCGAATACGGGAACGCCGGAAACGGTCTTGAGAAAAGAGATGAACGAAATGACGCGCATCTCGGTCTCCCCCGCCGTGCCGGACCCGGTCATGCGGTGCGGCAGTCCCACCACGATGCGATCCACG
>JBEEJS010000098.1:0-5072 GCA_041169025.1 Candidatus Parcubacteria bacterium | reverse complement strand
AGAGCGATGGTGTGGGTACGAATGCGCCTACCGTCTCGGCACCTCATGGAGATGTGAGCGTTAATAGCCAAGCACTTAGCGGCGGGAACGGTTATATCCACAACTTCTTCATCAGATACATTGCTGGCTGGTGGATCTACGGCGACCACTCTGCTGCTATGTATGACACCTATACGAGCTCAGGGACATGGGTCGTACATATCAGCACCAGAAATCATGGTCTGGAAGCGGATGACCCGCGGATGGCCAATTCGTACTTGTGTCCGCGAGCATTCTATAATCGCGCAAATCAATTCCTTCCGATTCAGCCGTGGTTGTCCAGTGACACAGCTCTACAAGGTGATGCAGGCGGCTGCAGTACCAGCTACGGCCTATTGTCCGGACAACACGTCTGCAACGACGACTCAATTGTGATGCGCGATATCGCCGTCAGTAACGCGGTTATCTACAATCACTCCACCTGCTACGACTCCATTACCGCGTTCGCTCCGTCGTGCTACTAGCGGGAAGTAAATAGACGTTGCCCCGACCGTATTGCGGTCGGGGTTTTCTTATCCCGCAATAGGTTTCTCGCCGCGTACTAAGAAAATAATTCTCATGCTATAATTCTGCATATGAAACACTTCATACCGAACCCGCTTTTCCGCTGGATCGCCTCCTTCGTCGCCCTAGACGTGTTTTTGCTCCTCTTCGTTTTCTTAAATTGCCTCGGAACACCGGAATTATGCGGGGAAGGAAGCGGAGTCATGTTCGGCATTTTTTATCAGTTCCCCTTTGGCATTTTCCTGCCCGATTTTGGGACATGGAATGGAGTCGCTACCAGCACCTTAGTTGCGCCGTTGCTTGGTCTATTTACCCACCTAACAATCGGCGCATGGTTCGGAGTTCGGCGCAGAAACAAGGCGGTCACTTGGACTGATGCAATCCTTACGGCTTTGGGGATTAACATCCTTGTCGTTCTGGTTCCAGCAACGCTTTATATGTTGGCAGGGTACCTCGTGAAGTAAGCTCTAAGCCTGATTCAAACAGGTCATGGAATAAACCGGGCTCATGCCCGGCTTTTTCGCCCACTCCCAAACCTCACTCTTTCCAGCGTCCACTCTTTCGCCCGCAACTTCGCGACATATATCGGGCTTCCCTGCTCCTTCTCCATCATACGCGCGAAATATTTGGCGACCTTGGTCAAATGCGGCTGATTTCGTGGCGCGAAAAAGATGCAAGCATTTTTCAGAACACCCTTCATTATCTCAGGATGTTTCACTGCGTAGTTATTGAATGCTCTATTGATTCTGAAATCCGGTTCAGGACATTCAAGATATAAATATTGATCATTTTTTACTCCCCCGCCCGCCCCAACCCCCACCGCGATACCATCTCCATCCCCGAAGACTCCCGCACGAACCCCGTCATCTTCAGCAGCCACAGCACCGGCCCAATCAAGAGAGACGCCAGCAGCCCCGGCAGGTAAAACGCCAGCTGCGCCGTGAAGTACGCCACCAGCCCGAGCACGTACGGCGCATACGCCGCGAACGGCCGCGCCATCGTCTCGAATCCCGCGATCATCGCCGCCACCTGCCCCTTGGCCGCTTCCTGCACGGCGCCACGGAGCGCGGCCGGCACCATCTGGGTCTGTGCTAGTGATGCGATGCTCCCGTTCAGCTGCGCCGCAATCGCCACCATGATGCGCGGCGGGATCACGTACTGCCCGCGCCCCGCATCTGCGGCGTATCCCATGCCGACGGCGACCGCCACGAGCACGGCCAGGATGGAACTCAATTTCAGCTCCTTGTCGCTCACCGGCCGCACGCTGAAATGAATCTGGTTCTCCAGCCCCTTCGCGATACCAAGGAGCAGCCCGCAGAGCAGCGCCGCGCCCGCAGCAGCGCCCGCCCACGCCACCACTCCCCCGCCCAGCAAGAGCGCGAACAGCGCGCCCGCGGCCGCCATGACGAGCATCGCCACCCACAGCGGCCGCACCATCGCCGCCACCACGCCGAACCCGAGCATCGTCAGGAACGCGCTCACCAGGATGCGGATGAGCCACGGAAGGATCGCCGCCGTCGGCACCAGGATCATGCCGTAGTTCGCGGCGAGTTCCGCGCACGCGCCGGCGAAGAACGTCGCCGCGGCCAGGAAGAAGAGGACGCAGGCGGCGGTCTTGGCGATGACGGCGTATTTGCTGCCGGACTTGGGCGCAGGTTTCGACACCGGCATTTGGATGGGGTTGTTTTCAAGCATATGGGTGATTTTAGCACAAAAAAGCCCGGATACTTGTCCGGGTCTTTTTCTTACGCAAACGTCACCTTCATCTTCACCCCCAGCGCGATGGCGATCCTTCCGAGCGTATCCACCGTCACGTTGGCATTCCCTGCTTCCATCCGCGCGACGGCGCTCTGACTCGACCCGATACGCTTCGCAAGCGCGATCTGAGAAAGTTTTCCCTTCTTCCGCAACGCGACGATCGCGAGCGCCACTTCCAGGCGATACCGCTCCTCCTCGTACATCGTCCTGAACTTCGGATCCTTCATCTCCCTCTCGAACTCGGCATCAAAACTGACCATCTTCGGATGCTTTTTCATATGCATGATTGTTTATGACGTCCTGAAACGCATCCTGCGCTCTCTCGATCTCCCGCACTGGCGTCTTCGGAGTGTCCTTCGTGAATGCGCTCAGCAGGACGATCCTTCGCTTGATGTGCGTGAAGAAAAACACGCGATGCCTCGTCCTTCCAAAATCAACGCGTAACTCACGGATGGAACCGATGATATGTCTCGCGTACGGCTCACCGAGGTATCCCTGCCTCTCCCGAAGCATTCGGATATAGGTATGGATCTTGGCTCGATCCCGCTTTGGCAGCCTCCGAACGTATTCGATGACCTGGCTTCTCCCCGTCCGGTGCACGACATGCGTCCAAACCTCGTATTCCAATAATATCATATATAGTATAATCGTCAACCGCTCCCCCGCAGCGGCCGCGACCATACTCGCCGGACATACAGCCGTCAAACCAAATCCAAACCCACCTTGACCCCGCACCGTTTTTCCGCTATCCTAAGGCCGCTCTTTCCACCCCACACCAAGAGGCACACATGGAAAAGAAGATCCGCTATGGCATCATCGGCTGCGGCACGCACGCGTATCGAGGGCACTTCCTGCCCGGTTGCAACGTGCCGGAACTGGAACTGGTGGCGCTCTGCGATCCGAACATCTCTAAGGTGTTCAAGCCGTTCATGGAGGCGAATCGCGGCCCCGAGCTGTCGCTGTTCAAAAACGAAGACGCAGTCTTCGCAGCCAAGGACATCGACGCCGTCGTCATCACCAGCCCCGACCGTTTCCACGCCATGCATCTCGCCAAGGCGATCCGCGCCGGCAAGCACGTCCTCGTAGACAAGCCTGCCGCGGCGAACCTGGACGATCTCACGCTGCTGCAGCACACGCTGGCGGAGGCGCGCGAGAGAGGCCTGGTCGTCTCCAGCTGCCATCCGCGCCGCTTCAACCCGGCGTACGTCGGCATGAAGTCGCTGTTGGGCGAGCACCGCAAGGAACTCGGCGCGTTGCTCCGCCTGGAGCTCGACTTCTTCTATCACAAGCCGAGCAAGAAAGGCCTGCACACCGGACTCCTGGCGGATCACCTCAACCATGAGTTCGACTTCGCCAACTACCTGCTCGGTCCGAGCACGTACGTGCTGCACAAATTGCACGACGAGGAGGATCGGTACGAAGTGGCGGGCACGCGCACGGACGGCGTGACGCTGCACTTCTCCGGCACGCGCCGGTCGGAAGGCAGGATCTATCCGGAAACGGTGCGACTGCGTTTCGAAAAAGGCGTAGTGGAACGCATCACCGGCTCCGGCCAGACGAACACCACGTGTTTCGACCTCGCGCAGGATACGTATTTCCCGCAGGTCTCCAGTCCCAACGTCGCCACCGATTACGAGGCGGCGTTCACCGGCATCATGCGCGATTTCGCGCAGGCGATCCGCACGGGCGATGAGCCGTACCTGTCGCATGATGACATCTACGGGAACTCCCGCGTCTGCGTCGCGCTCACCGTCGGAAACGCCTGCTCGGCGTAGGCACTGGTGCGCCGCCGCACAAAGGCAATGCAAAAGCCCGGACGATCGTCCGGGCTTTTTAGTATTGAAACGGCCCTCCTCGATGAGGAAGGCCGTCGGAAAATTCAACGCGCGGGTTCCCGTCGCCGCGCCGGTGTCCAATCAATCGCCAGGCGGATGGAATGGAGATACTTCACGGTCAGCGCCAGATGCACGCGGCACGCGGTGCTGACATGGTTCGTCCAGGCGGCGATGGTCATCATGAAGCCGCAGCTCAAGACGAGCGAGACGATGACCAGGGAATGGGAGAATCCGTCCACGAACGCGACGGTAATCGGCAGGCCGAACGCCACGACGTGGCGGAGCGTGTTGAGCGGGGCGATGCAATGCAGGCGACGTTGTTCCGAGTCCACGGCGATGCCGCATTCGCGTTCCACGGCGTCCTTGCCTTCAAGGTCGTCGCGCTTGGCGATGAGGCGCAGTGCGGAATCGGCGAGGATGGATTGCGCCTGTTCCTTGCACGACGCGGTCGCGCGCTCGAAATCCCCTTCGCGAACGGCGTCTTTCACCGTATTGGTGAACCCCGCCGCATCGACCATGTGCAGCCAGATGCGCTGCAAGAGGAAGTCGCTGATGACGTACGCCACGGGAAGGAACACTGCGAGGAAAACGGCGATGACGGTGATCATGGTCCCTCCGGACGCTGCGTCTGGCGACATGCCGGACGGTGGGAACGTAGCGGAAAACCACGGTTCCGTCAACCCTGTCGTCGCGCCCGGAACGGTTGACTTTCCGCTGCGCGCGGCCTACCGTAACGGCAACGCACCCGACACGACCCACTCCGCCCACGGAGGCACGACATGACCCTCGTTACACCCAAGCAATCGTTCCTGAACGCCGAATTACGCCGCTTCTGCTCGACGCTGTCGCGATACGGCATCGCCCGTCCGTCCGAACTCGGCGGCGGCGCGGGCGTGCCGTACCTGCTCGCGCTGACGAAGGTCGGCCGCTGCGGAA
>JBEEJS010000097.1:0-10330 GCA_041169025.1 Candidatus Parcubacteria bacterium | reverse complement strand
TCACTAATTCCGCTCTTCTTAGTCTCATTTCCAGCCTTAAGCACCTGCATGAGTATGAAGGTAGGGCTTTTCACCGCCGCCTTAACGCCAAGCGCCGCAGCGAGGAACTGCACGAACGTGGTCTTCCCCGCCCCAAGATCGCCAATGAGGCCCACGATCTCCCCTCCTTTAAGGGAGTGGGCGAATTCCTTGGCAAAAGCGGCAAGCTCTTCCAGATTTTTGATGCGTCGGGATTTCATATGTTGCGTGCCTGGCACCAAAGTACCTGCCTCTTTGGGGACACTTTTATCTCTTCTTCTTAATCGGACCTCTCCCCCGCCCCACGCGACCCAACTCCCAACCGGAGTCGACGTCCATGTCCGCGGGCGTGTCGAAGCGACGGGTGCGTGCCATGAAGTATCCGGCCATGGCGATCATCGCGGCGTTGTCCGTGCAATACGCCTGCGGCGGTTCCGCAAAGCGCGTGCCAGGCAGCTTCTCCGCCACGGCCGCAGCCAACCCGGAACGCAACTTGCGATTCGCCGCCACGCCGCCGGCGATCATCACCGTCTTCACCTTGTGCCGCGCGGCCGCACGCACCGTCTTCCCGATAAGCACGTCCACGATGGCTTTTTCCGTGCTGGCGGCGACGTCCGCGCGGAAGCGCCCATCATCCGCGAGCTGCGCGGCGTGTTTGTCCAGGAAATATCGCACCGCGGTCTTCAATCCGGAAAAGGAAAAATCGAAATGCGGGTCCGCCAGCATCGGGCGAGGGAAGGCGTATGCGGACGGATCGCCCTCTTGCGCCAGCTTCGAAAGCGCCGGGCCGCCTGGATATCCCAGCCCCATCAGCTTGGCGGTCTTGTCGAAGGCCTCGCCTGCCGCGTCATCGCGCGTGGCACCAAGAAGTGTGAAACGGCCGTGACCGCGCATCAAAAGAATTTCCGTGTGGCCGCCGGAGACGACGAGCACCAGCGCGGGAAAGACCCCGCGGTCCGAGTTCGCGAGCCCCGCTTCCAGCGGCGCGCCAGGCAACCACGCCGCGGCGATGTGCCCGTCGATATGATTCACGCCCACCAGCTTTTTCTTCCAGGCCAGCGCGAGCGCGCGTGCAGTGTCAGCGCCGACTTTCAAGGATGTCACGAGTCCCGGCCCGCGCGTCACCGCCACCACGTCAACCATCCGCCCAAATGCCGCGCCATCCGCAGCGCCCACCTTCCGCGCCAACTCCTCAAGCACCAAAGGCAGCGTCACCGCATGCTCCCGCGCCGCCACCTCCGGCACGACTCCGCCGTACTTGGCATGGATCGCCTGCGTCGCCACCACCGATTCGAACCGCAAAACCCGCCCGCGCGAGACGGAAAGGTACGCGGCCGCGGATTCGTCGCAGGAGGATTCGATGGCGAGGATGCGCATATCGGGGTGGAGCGTAGCGGGTTTTGGCTGCTCTGGCAACGGTTGCGTGGCGAGCGTCGGCACCGCAAAAAGGGCGTCCCGCGGACAGACAAGCAAAGGAAAAAGGGCGTCGCGCAATGCGACGCCCCCAAGGTTCAGACGAGCGGTCTCGTGAAGAACTGCTGATTGATCTCGGATATGAAGTCGCTCATCGCCTGGGCCGTCTCGTGACGGTCCATGCGCCTGTTCTCGTGCCTGATGACCGCACCGCTGTGGTCGCTGGCCACCCGTGCTTCCAGGTGCCGGACCTTTTCGTCCGCACTGAACTGGATGGTCGCCATGAGCGCCTGCCGCTCCGGCGTCACGCCGCGCTGCGTCAGGAACTCCACTCGATGCGGGCTGTCCACGACGATGACGTTGTTGTTCACCCATGCGCTCATGTCCATCTCCGCGAGTTGCGCCCATTCCAGGATCACCCAACCCTTGAAGCCGGATATCGCCGCGCGGTACTTGCGCTGCACGTGCGGCATGGTGAGCGCCGTCACGAACGCGCGATCCTCTTCCGCTCCTGCGCGGAACAGGATGTCCGCCAAGGCGGGACGATGCACCGTAAGGCGATCCGCGGACAGGACGCCTTCCCCGAAGCGCTCGGCCAGCGTATCGCGCACCAGTTGCGCGCCGGCCGTCTGCTCCTCGTAGAGGTCGCGCAGCAGCTGATCGACGTTGACGTGCTTGGCGTTGCGGACGTGTCCGGCGAGCTGCGTCGCGACGTGCGACTTGCCCACGCCGATGCCGCCGGTGATCGCCAGGCGGTATTGCCCGAGCAGCCGTTCCTCGAGCGCTTGCTTGACGAACATGGGAACGAACGCGTCCACGTCCAGGTTGAATCGCACCAGGTCCTTCACGGTGCTCGAACGGACGTACTGCAGCTGCTCGATGGTTTGCACTTGTTCGATGCGCTTTTCGAGAGACGGCAGGATGAAGCGATTGAGAGCGGCCCTCTCGTTTTCGTACCTGCGGTCCTGGTCGTCACGGACGCCGGCGTACATCCAGTCGCACGCCTCCTGCAGGTAGACGTCCACGAGCAGGCCGGACCACCCCATGACGCGGACGTTGGCGATGCCCGCTTCGCGCACGCCGCGCGCCGTCATCGCCACCCGTTCTTCCAGGGTGAAGACGTACTTGCCGATCTTCTCCACGTTGTTCGCCACCACCACCAGGAGCTCCTGGCACTTGGCGGCCGAGGTCGCGATGAGATAGAGATGGCCGTAGGTGAACGGGTCTGCGGAAAGGCCGAGGAGTCCTCTGCGGTAACGAACGGTCATGAATGCCTCCGGTGTCTGCGCCGCACATGCTTGTGCGACAGGGAAAAATACCAAACGGGGAGGCGTTCGTCAATGCTGGCGATCCTGCCAGGGTCTATGCCCCCGCACGCCGCCATTACAAAAAGAACCCGCTTGCAGCGAGTCCGATTTAACAGCGCGCCATGCTTTTGCCTGACAACCCACCGTAGGCGTCGTCGAGGCGATGGCGTGCTAACGTCTTTTGAAGAAAGCGTGAGATGCGAAGTCAGTCGTAAGGTTCAGTCGTCGTTGCCGTCGTCATCCGCGATCACGCCGATGGCTTTCATGCCCTCTCGGTGATGCCCGCGCATCGCGTCCCGCCCATCCTTGCCGGCGATGGCCGATAGCGTGCTGATGTGCCGCCGTTCGTCCGGAATGATGAGCGCGATGAGCGCGCGCACGTCTTCCGGCGTGTCCGGGTGTTCCGCGATGACCTCGAACCGCGTGATGGCCAGCGTCTCCCCGAACATCAGGGAAGCGCATGCCAGGCGGTAGTCCGTCACGTGGTGCCAGATCTGCTCCCAGTACCGCTCCCGCCCGATGACGAGTTCCTCCGGGAACGGGATGTCCCGCGCCCGCAGCAGCGTCGTCACCATGCGGCTGTGCCGGTATTCGTCGCCCATGATGCCGGAGAAGAGCGTCTTCTCCGCATCCGGGAACGCCCACCGGTCCAGCGCGTTCTGGAAACGCAGCGCGGCGAAATGCTCCGTCGCCCGCAGGCGAACCAGCCATTTCACCATGCCGCCCTGGTCGTGGGAGAGCTGCGCTTCCCACCACCGTTTCGTGAACTCTCGTACGCTCATGCATGACCTCCTTTGGCCGAGCGGGATTGCACCATCATTTGGCGGTTCGGTCAAGGGCGCGAAGCGCTTCCACGCACGCGTTTCGGATCGCGCCACGAAGCGGGTACGGCCTGCGCAGGACAAGAAAAAACCCGCCCTCGGATGAGGACGGGTTTGCGTTTGTCCGCGGCGCGGCGCTCAGGTCGCCAGCATGCGCGCGGCGACGCGCACGATGTCCGCGATGTCCGCCATTGCGCCCATACCGGACGTCCCGCACGCGAGCTGCTTGGAAACGGGCGGCACGACCACTACGCCTTGGCTGGTCAGTGTACGCAGGTGACGCTCCGTGAGCGGATTCTCCCACATGCGGGTGTTCATCGCGGGTGCGACTACCACGGGTTTCTCCTGCGGCCAGGCGTAGAACAGGCAGGACACCAGGTCGTCGCAGAGGCCGACGGCGAATTTGGTGAGCGCGTTGGCGCAGAGCGGCGCAACCACCAGGATGTCCGCGGTATCACCGATGGTGATGTGCGGGATATCCTGGTCTTTCTTGTACCGCGCGCCTTCACGCGCGCCAGTCCACTCGGTGTCGTCGTTCCATTGGGGAACGCGAAGCGTCGTGCTGTCGAAGAAGTATTTCGACTTCCTGGTGCAGACCAGCGCCACGTCACCGATCTCCTGCAAGGCCGCGACGGTCTTGGGAGTGAGCGTCGCCGCCACGCTGGCGGTCACCGCCAGCGCGATGCGTTTGCGCGTGGTCATGCGATCCTCCGCAGCAGCGCCGCCGGGAGTTCCTCCCGCGACACTTTGCTTGGCTCGCCGTCGCCGCCCACGATGTACGCGTACTCCCTGCTCCACTCCAGGCAGTTGGCCACGATGAAGTCCGCGTCGGACGCTTCCCTGCTCTTGCGAGCGATCTCGAGAAGCTCTTCATCGGGCATGTCCACCTGCAGCTTGAACTTCACGAGCATGCCGGTGAATCCCCATTCCTTGCGGACCTTGTCCACGAGCTTGGGTGCGGCCTTCAGCTCCAGATAGAGCTTGTCGTGGCTCGAGGAGATCTTGGCTGCAGCGGAACCGGAGAGCGCCAGACGCTGCAATCCGCCAAGGCCCGGCACGAGCACTCCCGCGACCACGTAGTCGCTGACGGCCGCCGAATGAATGATGGCGTCGTATCCGCCCACGCAGACTTCACGCTCCATGAGAGCCGCGAGGTCATCGAAGGTGCGGAAGCTGCGGCGCGTGACGTTGGGAAGGTCCGCAGCGCCAGTGAATTCGCGCGCGCGAGCCGATGATAGCAGCGTCACGGAGTTGCCGTACGCGGCCGCATATGCAGCGATTGCTTCCCCTGTCCGTCCGCGGAAGATGTTGTCGATGACGCGGACCTTGTCTATGGGGACCACGGTGCTGCCGGCGGTGACGAGGATTCTGCTTGAGTGGTCGTATGGCACGCTGCCTCCTGATGCGAATCGGCCCGTTCGTGAGCCGGGGAAAAGGTAGCAGGAACGGGCGGAAAGTCAACGGGTCTGCCGCGCCTGCGTTCGCGCACCGCCGCAGCCCCTGCTATCCTTATACGCGTAACCTCTCCCGCATATGCAATCCTGGCTCTGGCTCCCCCTCGCTTTCGGTTCCGCGTTCTTCGCCGCGCTGGTGGCCGTCTTCGGCAAGATCGGCATCACCAAGACCGATACCACGCTCGCCACCATGGTACGCGCGGCGTTCATGTTCCTGCTGCTTCTGGGAGTCACCGTCGCCACGGGGAAACTCTCCGGCCTGAACGATATCGGCCGCCGTGAGCTGGGGTGGATCGCTTTGGCCGGCCTTGCGGGCGCGCTTTCCTGGATCTGCTACTTCGCCGCGCTGCGCGTGGGCAAGGCAACCAACGTCGCCGTCATCGATCGCCTGTCGGTGGTACTCGTCATCGCGCTGGCCGCGCTTTTCCTGGGCGAGAAGGTCACGCTGAAGTCGGCCTTGGGAGGAGCAATGATGGTGGCCGGGGCGGTGTTGGTGGCGCTGGCATAAGCCCGCAAGAAGGCGCATTAGGGGCGCGGCACGTGTCTTGACGGCGCCCCTTTTCTGCCCTATAGTGAGCCACGTTCCCCGTCAGTATCGCTCGATGCGTACGGGCAAGGACAACCGCGGCCTCATCGTCTAACGGTTAGGACACCTCCCTTTCACGGAGGTAATAGGGGTTCGATTCCCCTTGGGGCTACCAAAAACACCCCCGACACATGTCGGAGGTGTTTTTGTTTGCACTGAACCTATTTCTCCACCGCCACCGTGAACCCACCCATCGCCATCCGCTTCATCTCGAACGGCATCGCGCCGGTGAAGTTGGACATCGACGGATCCTTCATCACTTTTGCGGTCACCTGGTCGCGGTGCTTGCGCGACTTGTAGACGATGAACGAGAACACCGCCACCTCGCCCCGCTTCAGACGGAGCAGTTTCGGAAAGTTGAGGATCATCCCCTTCGGGCGCATGTCATCACCGATGCACTCCTTGTAGTCGATCGCGCCGTACTTCATCCAGAGCCGCTTCCCTTCGCGCGCCATGCGGACGTATGCCGGGAGCTTCTTTTTCTGCACCGCGAGGACGAATCCGTCGACGTATCTGGCCATGGGCGTTGCGTTAAGGGTGATGCGGAAAGTATAGCAGACAAAGAAAAAGCCGCCCGCCAGACCACGAAGGTCCGGAGGGCGGCAGAGCGGGGTCTAGAACGAATCCAGCGTCAGCTTCATCGTGAGGTCGAAATCCTTCAGGATCTCGTCCTCCGTTGGCAGACGCAAGGTGGTGTCCACGTCGGCATGGTAGAACGCCACGCCGATCTTGTGGTGCGTCGGATTGCCTCCGCTGCTGACGATTTCGCCGTCCGTGGTGAAGGTGAACGCGTTCGCGTTGGGCGGGGCGATCTTGCGCACGTCCTTGGGACAGTAGCGGAAGAACCCGTGATAGCCCTCGATCTCGGTCACGAACTCGCCTCGACCGACTTCTTCCGCGCCATTCACTTTGAACTCCGGATCGCCCGACTGCATGACCTTGCTGTCATCGTCCTGACGGAGCGTGAACTCGCCGTCATCGTCCAGCCTGTAGAACGGTCTGGCCCGCACGCGCGATCCCGTCGGTTTGCCGAGGCGCTTCCAATGCTTGCGGATTGAGGCCCGCAAATCGTTCGGGCCCGGGTGGATGTCGGTGACCTCCGCGCCAGCCCGGACGCCGACGAAGCGCGTGCCGTCATACCATGCGTGGAGCCCGAGATCGGACGTCACGCCGGTGTAGTCCGCGTCGCGCCCGCTGTAACTGACAGCCATGACCCCGCCGACGCTGAGCAGATGGGCGATGGCGAACGCGCCGTCACCCGTCGCGAGCTTCAGGAAGTCCGGATATCGGAGCAGCGAAGTGTAGTTGAAGTTCGCGTTGTCGCTGACGCCGAAGATGTTCTCAGGACGCGGATGCTTCACGCCCCATCGCTTCAGGCGCTCGTTCTCCTCGTCCTTCTTCGCCTCATGCCAGCGGTCGGAGACCGCCTTTTGCGCGGCGACGAAGTCCCACCAACGCGCGCCGAGACGGGCCTGCAGCATGGGATCGCTCATTGCCTGCTCGTGGCTGATGTCCGAGATGAACGGGTACTCGTAGCGCGTGACGTACTGACCGAGGTCGACGATCGCCACCTCGCCGTAGGCGCCGCTTTCGAGCCGGAGGAATTCCTCGCGGCTGATGCGCCCGCCGCGGATGTCGCGCGACTTGTCGGAGAACTGATGGTGGTACGCCTTCACCATGCCATCCATGTCATGCATAGGACCATTGCCGTGCGCGACGATGGCAATGAGGTTGCCGTGCCGCGACAGGCCGGCGTATTCGGCACTCGTGGTGGTGTAGTACGTGTCCCACGGCGCGCCGACCCTGGACCAACCCGGCTCCATGGCCAGCTTGTCCTGAAGACGTGCGACGCGCGCCTGCCAGATGTCCGGCAGCGTCGCCACCCGTCCGCCTTGCCCGGCGAACGCCTTTGCCGAGGTGTACGAGGGGACCAGCCCGTCGCCGTGGTAGAACGCCATGGCCGTCGGCCAATCCTTCCGCTCTAGCTTCGGCTGTTCGTCTTTGGTGCGGCCTCGTGACTTCTTTCGCGTATCCATCGGTGACTCCCTTCCCCTGTTTGTGGGGTTTTGGGTGACGTACTGGCGGTGTGCCAGCCGGATTGTCATACTATGAAATGTCGCTTTTGTCAATCCGGTAAACGCCACTGCGCATATGCGTTTCGGCCTCCTAAAACCACATCGGCCGCTACGAGCCCTTCTCCTTATCCTCGTGGCCGGAGTTACGATTGTCGGATTGACCGTCACGTATTCCAGGCGCTTGGAACCAGGCACGTACCTCATCCTTTCCCGCACGTTGCGCGACCGAGAATCGGACAACCATGGCTGGACGCACTGCTCTGTAGCAGCATACTATTGGCGGCTTGGATCAAAAGAGGAACCCAGATATATCACCGTCACGAATGGACAGGACTGCGTTGGTTTCAGCGTCGTTGAAAATGCGCTCACGGCGTGGATTGACGGTCACTCACAGATTGTCGATCTTTCAGGGAAGTGGACCGGCAGGACCATGGATCAGCCCGGCTGGCAGGAACCGCACACTCGCGTCATTGGGGCATACCGCGTGACGACGCAGCCGTTCCAATACGCTGGCACTTCGCTCCGCATCACGGATGCAGGCGGCACCAACCTCTACACCGACGATTTTCCTAATTGGGGCATCCAAGCGATTAGTAAGGATGGCAACACCCTGTATGTCGGTGCCACGGAGCTCACCGATGGGTTCATGGGCCCCTGGACGCTTAGCGCCTATGACTGGCGCACCAAGACCGCAACGGAAATTCCTCAGGTCGCAAACTCCACGTTTTATAGTGAGCGCACCTTCGACAAGGACGCAGGACGAATTCTCTACGTCACCGACAAAAAGGAGCCGGATTCCGAAGGTCATGGTTGGATTGCAAAATCCCCCTCCGCCGTCCATCTGCTGGATTTCAAGACCGGAAAGGATACCGTGCTCCAACAGGAAAACACCGGTGAAACCTTCACCAAGCCTCGCTTTTCTCCCGATGGTTCATCCTTCGCCATCGACACGCCTGGCACGACTCATCTCTATCCCCTCATCCCGAACGCTCCCGCTATCGACACGGTGACGAACGTGATCAGTGACTGGTTCGATGACACCATGATCATCGGCCAACCCGAGCTTCAGGTGTATGATGTGAAAACGAAAAAAACCGTCCTGCTTTCCAAGGATTACGCGTCATTCGAATACGTGGGGCGTATTGAAGTAAGGTGATTCGAAACAAAGGCTGTCCCCCCCCGGGGGGGGGGGGGACAAAACGTTCCTCATCCGACGACATTCCTCCCCAAAGCTTCTCTCATAGCCAGAAAGGCCCTCGCCCGCATCGAAACCGAATTTTTCTCCTCGGAAGTCATCTCCGCAAATGACACGTCATGCCCTTCAGGAATGAACAGCGCATCCCACCCGAACCCACCTGTCCCGCGCAGGTCCGTCGTCACGCGCCCGCGAACGACGCCCTCAAATTCATGGAAATCATGCCCATCAAACCAACACAGCCGCGAAACCGCGGATGCGTTACGGTTGCTTTCGCTCTCAAGCATTCGCAATATTCCCGCGTTTCCCACTGTCTCCAAAAACCATTTAATCAGTGCTCCCGGCAATCCATTCCATGCGTCGAATGACAGGCCCGTATCCTCCACAAGGACCGGCTCGCCCAAAACCGCAAATGCGGCGCGGGCTTTTTCCCTGACGACATCGGCAACGGAGATTGCTTGCAGCTCAGGCAGATCCAAGGACACGGATGCAAAGGGTATTCCGGTAATCTGCATGGCCTCGCGAATTTTTCCTTGATTACTTGTCGCGAATTTCATATGAAATATGTTGAACTTTCTCATCATACATGATTGGGGCCGTCCATGAAGGACGGCCCCGGTCGTATCCAGCATCAAGCGCCACACTGCAGGCGAAAAGGCACGGCATGCTGGGCAATGATATCTGCGGCTTCTGCATCCAGCCCATCCTCATTGGTGATGACCAAGTCGTATGTAACGGGCGGCGTGCATTGCAACGGTTTCTCTCGAAATCGCGCGGCGATCTCCGTAGCGCTCATGCCACGAGAAACCAGGCGTTCCATGAGAGATTCCATGCTTGGCGGCCGAATAAAGACGAGTCGGACATCCTCATATGCATGACGGAGCAGGAATCCGGTCTCAATGACCGCATTGACTACGACAGGTGCTCCGAATTGACAATGCCAATTGAGCGTCCGATGCGCCAAGGCATAATGCTTACCCGTGACCACGGCGTGATCGATGAATTCGCCGGCAGCATGCATGTCGAGGAAGGTCTGCTCGGGCACGAAGTGGTAATCTTGACCGTCCACTTCCCCTGTTCGCGGTTCACGCGTCGTGAATGATACAGCGCGCCGATAGCCATGGCGTTTGACCAGATGCCGTATGACCGTATCCTTGCCGACGCCCGATGGTCCCGAAATAACCGTAATGCTACCGTTTTTCATGGTACTTGCTCCCGTCAGATATGTGTCAACTGTTTGACACAAATACTTGGTAGCAGATGCAGAATATATTGTCAAGCATATAGACAGTTTATATGAATTTGGCTTTCATTAGACCTTAACAGCCAACTCATAACCATGTCATACGGAAGTTGTAATGTCCGCTTTGCCGGAAGTTAAAATGTCCTCCTCAGCTAGAATGCTGGGATATGCAGGACACTCTTCCGATGTCACTCAAACAACTCAGCAGGCTCGATATC
>JBEEJS010000096.1:0-2733 GCA_041169025.1 Candidatus Parcubacteria bacterium | reverse complement strand
ACATCCAGAAACAGCGGGAAGAGGATAAGCGCCTCGACCAATTGACCATGTTCCACGAGTAGCCGCTACCTTCAGGTGGCGGGAGGTTTCCCAACCGCTTTGAGCGGTTCACATTCTTCATGCCACCGGCTCTGCCGGTGGTCGCTGACTGATGTGGCATTTGTCCTCGCGCGTGGTGAAGTGCGGGCGGGTGGTATCGAAATCGACGTAGCGGGTGGAGCCGATCGTATCATACGGGCGCAGGATGGGCTTGAGCGCGGCCGTCCCATCGGTCGAGGCGATGATCGCCTTGTAGATCCGGTCGGCCGCGTCGTGCGCGAACTCGATTAAGAGCAGCAATTGAGGGAAGGTGTTGTCCTTGAGCGTGACGCATTCGGCCAGCCAGCGCTTGGCGACGCCGAGCAGTTGCGGGAAGAGCCAGGGCTTATCGTTGCCATCGTCGTCGTGGAAGTATTTTTCCAATGTGAGCTTGGCCAGCAGGAAGGCGACCTCGTTGGGCCGGTGGCGCTTGAGGTCGTCGAGGGTGTGGATGCTGGATTCGCCGACGATGGGCGCGTTTTCAGTTTTGGTGGGAATATCGGCGGTAGACAGTGCGAGCCTGGATTCGTCTGCGAAGGTCGCGGTCAGCCGGTCGCCGGCCACGTCGTAGCGGTAGCCGAGCAGCCGGGGGAAGGTGATCTCGCGGGCGATGCGGTTTTCAAGGGCGCGGACACGGGTGGGCAGCGGGCCGGGCTTAGGATCTTTCGTTGCGCCGCTGCACGGGATGAAGGAAAACGGCACGCCGTAGACTTCAGCGTATTCGGGGTCGAAACGTCCATCGCCGTTGGCCGCGTAGCTCATGCGGCGCAAGGCACGGCCGACCACCTGCTCGCACAGCAGTTGCGTGCCAAAGGCGCGCACGCCGAGAATGTGGGTCACGGTATTGGCGTCCCACCCTTCCGTGAGCATGGACACGCTGACGACGCACTTGACGTGTTCGCCGAGCTTACCTGCCTTGCCGACGGTGTTCATCACCTCGCGGAGCAGGTCTTCATCGGTGAGGGTGTCGGCATCGCGGCCGGGAAAGCGAGCGCGGTAATCGGCCTTGAATTCCTCGATTTCCCGGGCGGCGATCTTCTTAAAGTCGTCGCTCATCGATTCGCCGGACTCGAGTTGCCGGCTGTCCACCAGAATCGTATTCGGGCGGTGCAGCCAGCCGCCCTTGTCGTCATCGTTGCGGAAGATGGGCAACTGCCCGGCCTGGACGACTGTCTGACCGCTGATCTGTTTTTCCCATCCGGCAATGAAGTCGAAAACGAGCTTGGACACGTTGGTGTTGTTGCAGACAACGATGAACACCGGTGGTGTGATGCCACGGGCGCGGGCGTCGGCGTTTTGCTCCCACAGGCGGTAATACTTGCTGTAGTTGCCGTAGAGGCTGAGCAGCGCTCCATGAAGTTCGAGGGGGAGCTTCGGTTCGCCCACGACCTTGTCGGTCTTGCGTCCCTTTCGAGGCAGGTCTTCACGGATGCGGAGCCACAGGTCGCGGTAGGTAGGCTGCTCGCCTTTCATTGAGTCATCAGCCACCGGCACGCGAGGCACTTTGACGATACCCGCTTCGATGGCGTCGATGAGAGAGAAGTCAGACACTACCCACGGAAAGAGCGTACCTTCGGAGTAGCCGGAACCGCGCAGAAAGAACGGTGTGGCCGAAAGATCGTAGATGGCCTTTACGCCGATCTTGGCCTTTACGGCCTCGAGGCCGGAAATCCAGACACGGGCCTCTTCGTCGCGTTGCTTGGCTTCGACGCGCTCATCGCCGGCGAGCGTGTCATCCTCGCCGTCTGGCTTGCGACGGTAGCAGTGATGGGCTTCATCGTTGAGGACGATGATATTTTTCTTGGTGCTCAATTCACGGCAGACGCGACGCACCATCTGGTCGGGAGTTTCGGTAAACGGACTTGGCTGGCTATCCGGCTGCTGGGCGGTGAGAATCGACTTCGTGATCTTGCCGGCGGCGACCTTTTCGCGCGGTTGGAAAGCGTGGTAGTTGGTGATGATGATTTTGGCCTGTCCGAGCTGGTCCTGTAGTTGGGCCGGTACAATGTCACGCTGGCGGTAGTAGTTCTCCGGGTCGTTCGGTAGCAGCACGCGCAGCCGGTCGCGGATGGTGATGCCTGGCGTCACGATCAGGAAGGTGTCGGAGAAGCGGGCGTCCTGCGGATTGGCGCGCTTGTTGAGCGTGTGCCAGGCGATGAGCATGGCCATGACGACGGTCTTGCCGGAGCCGGTGGCCATTTTGAACGCCGTGCGCGGCAGGCCGGGGTTCGACGTGTCGTTCGCCTCGCGTAGCGCGTTCTCGATCCACGCATCGCCGTATTTCTTTGCCACCTCGGTGATGTAGATGGCGGTTTCAAGGGCTTCGTTCTGGCAGAAGAAGAGTTTCTTCTCGCGGATGGGATCGGTCCAGTAGGCAAGCAAGCGGGCTGTTGTCGGCGTCACGCCAAGGTAGCCGCCCTTGCGCCAGAGTGCGACGCGGCGGCGGATGTCGTTGACGAGCTTGTTCTCTTCGATGCGGTCTTGTGTCCATTCCGTGTCGAAGTGAAGTTGCTTGGACCCCTTCTTCTTCGGCTTGGCGATGGGGACGAAATACGAGCTGGTCCGGCGGCCCTCGACGATCTCGTCGGTGATACCCTCGTCGGAAAAGCGAAAGTGACGGGTGGGCTCGTCGAACGGCGAGTTGATGATTGGGTT
>JBEEJS010000095.1:0-3485 GCA_041169025.1 Candidatus Parcubacteria bacterium | reverse complement strand
AAGGACGCGTACGGCGTGTCCTGGCAGATCGTGCCGGAGGACATGGACGCCATGCTGCGCGGCGATGACAAAGAAGCCGCCGCGCGCGTGACGCAGGCGTTCCTGAAGATGAAGAAGTTCGATGTTGCGGAGCTGCGGCGGGCGTACGAGGGGAAATGATACCGACCATCAAAAGCGGCATGGGGAATCCCCATGCCGCGACGTTCACGCTGGCTTCTTGATGTAGAGCATCGCGCCCACCATCGCATTGCACGCCTCGAGCATGCGCGGGATCGGCACGCGCAATTCCTTCCCGATGTCCGGATCGTGCACGTACACGTGCGGCTCCGTCGCCTTGGAAAAGAGGTTCTCGTTGATGCCGTAGATGAGATTGAAGTGCCCGGTCTTGCGCGGTGCTCCCCAGATTTTGAGGTCCACGAGTGAAACGATGAGCGATTCGGCATACAGGGCCGTGCACAGGTCCTCTTGGTCGATCGGTTTGAGGATAAGGGTTCCTCCGCGCCGGATGAGCGGCGATATCTCCTTCGGGAACTTTCGCGCTTTGTTCGTGCCGCCGGTTTTGGCCGCGCGGTCCAACAGCTTCAGGGCCGCATCGCCGCCAAGCCGCTCCGGCGTTTCCAGCGCGGGCTTCGTGCCCGTGGGCCAGCACTGCACGGTCACGTCCAGGTCTTTCGTGAGAAAGTACGAACCGAGTCGGGACGGCACGATGCCTTTGCCGCCGACGAATAACTCCTGGGCCACCCGCTTGTACGAGGTCCGGTGACCGAAATACTTCAGCACCATCGTGGCGCAGGCCGGGCCGCAGGTAGAAGAGCCTAAGGGTTGTTTGACGTACGGTACATCGCGTTCCATGGTCGTCCTCCGCGTTGCGTGTCTGGGGACAGGGTAGTGCGAGAGGGTGAAACATGCAAGCCTGCTTGCGTGGGCGGGATGCGGGCGTGCTGTCACATGGCCTCCTTCCTGCTACACTACCCGCATGAAAATGCGACCATCATCGCGTACCGCCATACTCGCGGCCGCCGTCATCGCGGCTTTTTTTCCCTGTCTTTCCGCGATGGCGCAGGTTGCTTCGGATGGCGAGCGCGCGGATCCTAACGCCGGCATCGAATCCCAAGTCCGCGCCGCGTTCCCAGACGCGCCGGACATGATTGCCGTGGCCAAATGCGAATCCGGCTACCGGCAGTTCGCCGCACCGGGCACGGTGCTGCATGGCGGAACGGGCGGCGCATACGTCGGCATCTTCCAGATCGGTGAGCGGCTCCACCGCGCGGCGGCGTTGGCGAAAGGGGACGACATCGATACCATCGTCGGAAACATCGCGTATGCGCGTGTGCTGTATGACGCCAGCGGCAGCGTGCCGTGGCGGGAGTGCGTGCCGAAGGCCGCCACGATCGCAGCTGCGCCAACGGATACGGCCAAACCATCGATTGCGGAAACGCCAGCCAAGGCCCCCGCGCTCGCCGCCGATCTGCGCATCGGCATGACGCATCCCGAGGTCCGGATGGTGCAGCGCCTGCTCAACGCGGCGGGCTTCGTGGTGGCCGCGAATGGCGGCGGTTCTCCGGGAAACGAGACCGATCGTTTCGGTGCGCTCACGCGTGACGCCGTGCGGCGGTTCCAGTGCGCCAAGAAGATCGCCTGCGACGGGAACGAGCGGACGACGGGATACGGCCGCGTCGGACCGCTCACGCGCGCGCTGCTGATGCGGGCGCGTTAATTTGACGAACCCACCAATGAAACCAACGCCTCCGGACATCCGCAAAGCCATGGCCGCATCCGCCAAGGTGCTCGCGCTATGGAACGATCTCACGCCCATCTCAAGGCGCGATTTCATCAGTTGGATCGAATCGGCCAAGCAAGCGGAGACGCGGAAACGCCGCATCGCCATCGCCGTCTCGAAACTGAAATCCGGACAGCGCCGCCCGTGCTGCTACGCCGTCGTCCCGATGAACCTGTACAAGGCCCTCGGCGCGATGCCGAAAGCGAAGGCACAGTGGAGCGCGCTCTCCTCCATGGAAAAGCGCGACCTGGTGGATTGGATAGAGACGGCCAAGGAAAAGGAAGAACGGCAGGTGCGGGTGGGGGAGGTGTGCGTGATGCTGGCGGCAGGGAAGCGGAAGATCTGACGGTCACAGCATGCATCATGCTGTGCACGTAGATGCATTGGCTGTGGATGAAATCACTGGCCGATCCCATGCTATACTTTCCCCGATGCCCAAGAGAAGTTTTCATTTTTACGCGAACCTCGCCCCCGAGGTGATCCAGGCCGGAGCGTCCATGCGCTTCCCGGCGCTGCTGTTATCCATCGCGATGGGTTCGCCCACGCTGCGCAAGCAGGCAGCGAAGGTGAAAGCATCGGGTGCGCGGCTCATGGCCGACAACGGCAACGCCAGCGCCATCTTCGCATTGATCGGCGTGTTCGCTGCCGAGGGGGAGCGCCTGGATGCGGCGTGGCGGAAGGCGTCTCCCGCGGCGCGTGCAGGGAAACTGCGCGCCGACTACCGCGAGTTCGCGTCGATCGTCCGCGCCGCCTGTCTCGCCAGGATCACCGATGCCGATGCGGGCGCAATGCTCGCCACGCAGACCACGTTCAAACCATCCGCGTTCATCTGCCACGAGGACTTCACCTCTCCGGTGCTGCTTGCGCTGAACGTCGATCCGGAGCGGCTCGGATACGAAAAATCGTTTTACGTCGGCCAGCAGATGTTCGGCGTTGATCAGGCGGTGCGGACGGTTTCCGGCGTCAACGGGCCATATGAAGGGATGCCGTACGCCACGCTGCACGGCGTCGATTACGATACCGCGTATGACGCGGGATTCTACGCCGGCCTGGAAAAGGGCGTCACTGCGATTGCCACGGGCATCGCCGGGTTCATGAACGACCAGGCCTTCATTTCATCGTACGAACTGCGCGGCGAGCGCATCAGCGTCGCCGGCGGCAAGACGGTGCCGCGGCGGTACCTGCGCGCGCTCCAAGTGGCCGTCGGACTCCGCGACGGTTTCCGCGACGCTGCCGGGCACGCGCCGCATTTCCACGCGCTCGGCCTCGGTGCGCCCATCATGCTGCCGCTCCTGGCGCTCGCCCTCGATGACGTGCCCGCGTTGTCCGTGGACAGCACCGCGCCCATCAAGAACGCCAACATGGGCAAGGTGATGGTGGACGACCCGGCGTATTCGAACGATTCCATAGAGGAGATCGCCAACGCCATGCTGCTCGAGGGCTTCCGTTGGACCCACCGCTGCGCGTTTTGCAAGGCGTTCCTGGCCAAGCATCCGTTTCGCTACGACGACGCCATCGCGTATCACAAAAAAAAACTCGGCGGCCGGCGCGTCCGCAAGGATGATTTGGCCCGCAAGGACGGCGTTGGTCGTTTCCTGCCGCTCCTCTACGACCTCTCCGCCCTCGCCGGCGACTCGCTCCGCAAGGAACTGCACCAGGCGCGCGTGGGGCACAATCATGCGGTGATGCTGGACCTGGCGGCGCA
>JBEEJS010000094.1:0-10485 GCA_041169025.1 Candidatus Parcubacteria bacterium | reverse complement strand
TGCCGCTGCGAACGTCGAAGTGCGCTCCACCGCGATCAAGCTTGACTCCACCGGCGGCAACCTGTTTGCCACCGACGCCAAGGTGACCGACATCAAGATTGTCGACACCGCTTCCGGTTCGACCGTTGCCGGTCCTAAGGACGCCACGGCTACTGCCACCACCACCGAGACCTACACCTTCACCGAGACGTACAACCTCTCGGCTGGTCAGACTCGGACCTTCAAGGTGACGGCTGACATCGCCAACAACGTTGGCTCCATGACCGCCCTCAAGGCCACGCTGAACGCCTTCGGCGCCACCGCTGTCCGCAACCTCGACACTTCCACGTACCTCGGTACGTCGGACATCGTGCCGAGCTCTGCGATCGCCGGTAACACCCACCAGATCAAGACCCCGTCCCTCACCATCGGCCTCGCGTCCACTCCGGTCACCCAGACCTACATCCAGGGTGTCCAGGGTGCGCAGGTTGCCGGTGTGACCATCAAGGCGGGTGACGCTGGTGATGTTAAGGTTAACAGCCTCCAGTTCCAGGGTCGTATCGATACCAACAATGCTTCCGCAACTTGCAGTGTCTCCCCGGATGGCACCTTCGCCAACGGCCGTGAGAACGCCGCTTGCTCCTCGGTCGCTGACGTTGTGTCGACCATGAAGCTCTGGAGTGGCTCCACCCAGATCGGTTCCACCAAGTCCCCGTCGTCCAACGCGACGGCTGGTCAGGGCGGTCTCGTCACCTTCGATAACCTCAACCTGACGGTTCCGAAGGGTCAGACCATCACCCTTACCCTCTCTGCGAACCTCGCTTCGTCCATCTCCGACCTGAACGATGCGATCGACTTCCAGCTCGCGAACAGCGGCGTGACCGCGACCGATGTTGACGGCAACTCCATCACCGCGACGGGCGGTACCGTGGATGGTGCCAACATGACGATCGCTGCCGCCGGCTCCGTCACCGTGGCTCTCGCCCCGGATGACAGCGAGTCTGAAGCTGGTCTTCTCGTCGGTGGCGCATCCAACGCGGTGCTTGCCAAGTACAAGTTCAACGCGACAAACGAAGAGCTCAAGCTCTCCAAGGCTCGCTTCGTTGTGAGTGGTCCTACCGCTGTCACTGCTGTCAGCCTGTATGATGGCTCCACCCTCGTTGGTGGTCCGTCCTCCGTTGATGGTTCTGGTAACGCGGACTTCTCCAGCATGAACTTCGTCATCCCGAAGGATGGCTCCAAGGTCCTCACGGTGAAGGGTAACCTCAACACCGTCGGTTCCTCCGGTGCCGCCTCCGGTACGCTCGCTACGGTGACCCTCGACAACTTCGGCTCGTCGCTCTTCGAGGTCCGCGGCACTTCCGCCGGCTCCTCGACGCTGCTCACGACCGCTGGTGCCGCTGACACTGCTGGCCGCGCCAAGGTTCTCCGCCGCACTAAGCCGACCCTCAGCCTCGTGTCGCTCCCGACTTCCACGCTCTCCTCTGGCGAGCAGGTTGTCATGCGCTTCACGGTTTCTGCTGATGCCGCCGGTGACGTTGCGTTCCGCAGCCTGACTCTTCCGGGCACCATCTCTGCTGCTCCGGGTGTCGCTGCCATCGCTGGTAACTCGTCCGTTCGCCGCGTCGGTGACTCCACCAACCTTGCCGGTACCTCTTCGGTCGCCGGTGCGGGTTGCACGGCCACCACTGCAGGTGCATGTACGATCAGCATCTCCTTCGCTAACGATGAGGTCGTCGCTGCTGGCACCTCTCGCACGTACGACGTGCGCGAGACCATCTCCGGCACTCTCATCTCCGGCGACAGCGTCTCGTTCAAGATTGACGGTGAACCGTCCATCGTCGTTGAAACCAACGACCTGACCGGTACTGCCCCGTCCCTCGAGATCAACGGCGTTGCCCGTAAGTTCACCTGGTCCGATATGTCCGCTGCTCCGCACATCGACTCCGTCGATGTCGCGAACGATGGTGGTGGCGATATCGCATCGACCGACTGGACCAACGGTTCCTACGTGAAGGTCCTCCCGACCGACACGCAGGTGCTTACCAAGTAACCTCCGGGTTACAAGGTCAGCCAGGAACGCTCTCCTGCTCATTCAGGAAAGCCGACCGCACGACACCCGCCCCCTCAAAAGGGCGGGTGTTGTGTTTCCCTTGTCCCTCGGCGCGGGGAAGAGCACTCGCAATAAAAGTGTTTATCCACTTGACGGTATTTTTCTCACGAGTATGCTATCGCCATGTCTCTTTCGGAAACGCTGCGGATAATCATGGGAATGAGGTACAATGGGCCTGTACGGCGGAAACGTACTGCGCCGGGCGTTCATGCCCGAGTTAGCTCACTTGGACCTATGGAACCCGTTACTCTCAGGGAAAAATTCCTTCAGGCGTTCGCCAACGTTCCGGTCAGCGTCCGTGACCAAATCATCTTGGTCATCCATGGACAGCCGTACACGTGGAACACCGCATGCCTTGAAGTACGTCAGGATACCGCTCTCGGGAAGGAAATCGTCGAAGGATTAAAGAACATCGGATTGCTGTGATATGTCTGGGGATGAAAAGGCGGGCACCGTGCCGGAAGAAGCGATTCAGACCGTCTTGTGGCGGCTCGACGTCTGCTCGCCAAGCATCGTCTATTCGAGCGGTGCTGATGGCCAGACGTATACGAGGGATGAAATGAAGAAGGAAGTCGCGGCGCATTCCGCTACGGGCATCGACTTCGTGAATGCCGAAATCGATTTCCTGCGTGCGCAAGCCTCAGGGGAACTGGCCGCCCTTCTCGCGCAATAACGTTGCCGTATGCCGAAGATCATCGTGGTCACGAATCCTGCCCATGACGAAGTCACCACGTATTTCGGCATCTGGATGGAAAAGGCTTTGCTTGTGGCGCACGGCCAAGCGGACACGCGCGTCATCACGCTGAATGGTGCCTCGGCGAACAGGACGGAGTTGGAGCGAGTGGTGGCTGAACACAAGCCGGGCCTGGTGTTATTTAACGGTCACGGAAACGCTTCTGCCATGGGCGGTTTTGCTAATGCAGTGCTGGTCGCCGCACATGACAACGAGAACGTCCTTTCGGGAACCATCACGCATATGTTGGCATGCGATGCGGGTTTGACGCTCGGTCCGCGCGTGGTGCAGCTGGGCGGACGCGCGTTCCTCGGTTACGCGAAACCATATCTTCTCGTGCATGACGAACTGTGCGATACCGCTGAACGCCGCGAGTCGGACCCCGTCGCGACGCTCGTCCTCGGCCCGGCGTTTGGAGCAGTGACCGCCCTGATTCGTGGTGCCACGGCGCGTCAGGCATTTATGGAGTCCCAGGAGAGGCACAAAGAGACGCTGCGCATGCTCATCTCGCATGGCAATCAGAAACTCCTGGCGGAAGTCGGTGGCGCGGTGTTTCATAACATGAAGTGCCAGGTCTTGTTGGGAGCGGAGGATGCGGCGTTTTGAGACCATGCATCGTCACCGCCTACCGCCCTGACTACGTGAAGGAAAAAGGTAAGACCGAACTCCTGTATGGAAAAGATGAGTAAGGAACAACTGGTCGAGATCGTGAAACGGGTTCCCCAGAGCTCACGTGAAGGACGATGGGAACTTACGTTGGATCGCGAAGAGAACGCCTTGTTCTATTCCCCGGCCGTCATTCCTGACGGAACGGAGCTTTTTCAGGTGACGGACGAGTATGCCTTGTATGTCGATGCGGCGATGCGTCCGCAGGGAGTGATGGTGGAATATTACGACCACAATTTCATCCAGCATCATCCGGAGTTCAAGATCATGTCGCCGAAGGTGTTCGGCGCGGGCAATGTCGTCGTACCGAAAAACCATGGGAAGAACGAGGATGCCACGGTATTCAAGGCATTGTTCGAGAAGACGTTGATTGCTGAGGCTGTTGCCGGACACTTGCCGACGAATACGCAGTCGCTCACCAAGTAACCTCCGGGTTACTGGTCTAGGAACGCTCTCCTGCTCATTCAGGAAAGCCGACCGCACGACACCCGCCCCCTCAAAAGGGCGGGTGTTGCGTTTTTCCCACCAGGCAATTGGTGTACCATATCCGCATGACGCAGCGGCACCGGGAAATATTCCTGCACGCCGCACCGTAGTGAAGGATATCTATGGCAGCCACAGACCAACTGAAGCCCAAAGCAACGCCCCGCCCGTGGTCCATCGTCGGCCTTTTTCTGGTCGGGGCCGTCGTTGGGTGGCTGTTCAAGGGTGCTTTTACGTCCCCGCAGGAAGACCCCGGCCTGCAGCTCGTCAAACTCCACCCCGCCTCTTCATCGCAATACAAGTTCGTCCGCCCGCTCATGGGTTGCCGCGTCGCATCGGGCAGCAAGCAATACTTGGAAAACACCGCCCTTGAAAGCCGCATCTCCAGCGTCATCGACGGCAAGAAGGAGTTCGGCGACATCACGGAAGCGTCGGTCTACGTCCGCGAACTCGAGACCGGCCGCTGGACCGGCGTGAATGAGGATGCGGCGTACAATCCCGCCAGCCTCTTCAAGCTGCCCACCATGATCGCGTATCTGAAGAAGGCGGAGAGCAACACCGCGCTGCTCCAGTCGCAGATCAGCCTTGCCAAGGGGAAGTCGGATGACGCGCCGCAGGAAATCCCGCCGGAGCAATCCATCGAGTACGACCGCCCGTATGCCGTAGAGGATCTCATTCGGTACATGATCGTCTACTCGGACAACCGCGCCACCGCCGCGCTCGATAAGATCCTGGTCGACAGTGACCTGGGCGCATTCAAGGAGATCCTGACCGACTTCGGCGTGCCTCCCGCGAGCAAGGATGGGAAGTTCAGTATCACCGCCAAGCAGTACGCGGGTTTCTTCTCCGTCCTCTACAACGGCAGCTATCTTAGCGATGACATGTCAGAGAAGGCGCTCGGCCTCATGGCGCAAGGTGCGTTCAAGGACGGCATCCGCGCCGGCGTGCCTGACGGCGTGTCGGTGGCGAACAAGTTCGGTGAATACGGCACGCTGGACGGCGATCATTTTTCCGAGCGGCAGCTGCATGACTGCGGCATCGTGTATGTGCCGGGGGACCCATACGTGCTTTGCGTGATGACGCGGGGGAAGGACTTGGACAAGCTGAAGGGGACGATACGGGATATCAGTGCTGCTGTTTATGGGGTGGAGGTAGGGGGTGGGAAACACTGAAAGTGTTTATCAACTTGACGCTTTTTTGCACCTGGCTAGAATGGCCAGGTATGAAACATCCCAACAAGGAGGTCGTGGTCTACCAGGCGGCGAACGGGGCGATTGCGCTCAGGGGCGATTTTGAAAAGGAGACCATGTGGGCAACACAGGCCCAGATTGTCAAACTGTTTGGCGTGGACCAATCCGTTGTCGCTCGCCATATTCTCAATATCTTTAAGTCGGGCGAAGTTCGAAAGGAGAGTAATATGCAAAAAATGCATATTACTGGCAGTTTTAAGCCCACAATGCTCTACTCTTTGGACATTGTTCTTGCTGTCGGTTATCGCTCGAACTCTTCTAAAGCCATTATTTTCCGCCAATGGGCCACGAAGACCCTCCGCGAACACATCACCCGCGGCTTCACCATCAACCGCAAACGCATCGCCAGGAATTACGACGCCTTCATGAGCGCCGTGGACAGCGTGCGCGCCCTGGCTCCGGCGGGATCGCTCGTGGACACCAGCAGCGTCATCGCCCTCATCCGGGCGTTCGCCGACACCTGGTTCTCGCTCGACGCCTACGATCGCGATGCCTTTGCACCCGCCAAGACCACCAAGAAGAACGTCCGTCTGGCCGGCGATGAATTGTTTTCGGGTATCTCGGAGCTCAAGGGAGAGCTGGTCCGCAAGGGCGAGGCGACGGAACTGTTTGCCACGGAGCGCGCCACAGGATCCATTGCAGGCATCATCGGCAACGTTTTGCAGTCTTTTGGCGGCAAGGAACTGTACCCGAGCATCGAGGAGAAAGCGGCGCACCTCCTGTATTTCATGGTGAAGAACCATCCGTTCACTGACGGCAACAAGCGAAGCGGTGCCTTCGCGTTCGCCTGGTTTCTGCAGAAGGCGGGCGTGCTCGACATGAAGCGCCTCACGCCGGACACGTTGACCGCGCTGACGCTCCTGGTGGCGGAAAGCGATCCGCGGTCCAAGGAAAAAATGACCGGGCTCATCGTGATGCTGCTTAGGAAATGACGGATTGACACTTCGCCCCACCCGCGCTACCCTCACCAGTCCCGCGCACCCCGCGGGCACGCGCCAAAAGGAGGCCCACAGTGAAACTCCCGTTCCTTCTCGTCATCGCCGCGGTCGTCGTCGGCTCGCAAGCGCGCGATTGCTCCTGCGGCTACCCCGACCCCGTCGTCAGCATCCCGCTCCCGTCCGACTTCCAGGAATCGGAGCCGCCGGCCGCACTCAAGAGGCCGCTCGTGCTCGCCATGTATTCCGCCCCGCGTCACGTGCACCTCCGCGTGGAAGCGTACATGCCTGACCGCGAAGGGGAGACCATGGCCAAGATGGAGCAGCGCGTGCTGCTCGGATACCAATGGGAAGTCACCAGCGGCAGCAGTTGGTGCGCCATCGTGCCGCCCGGCACTGCGGACAACGCATCGCATCGCGAGCACGCCATGGGATTCGCTTCCGACGGCACCGCCATCGAAGCGGTCACGAAGAGCGTGACGTACGAGCACCTGCGCTACGTCCTCCTGGTCTACCTGCAAGGTCCGGGACTGGAACTGGATCGATTGCGGCCGGCGCTGAACGCGGCGGTGGAGAAGATGGCGCTGGTGGCGCCGAAATAGGGTTCATACGCGGACGTGCCGGTGAGGCGCGTCCGTTTTTTATACTTACAGCAGTGAAAGACCTAAAATATTGTTTATCCACTTGACGCTTTTTTCCGGCGTAGGTAGCCTCCCGGCACCGCGAATTCATCTAGCCCTCCCCAGATGCTATACTCACGTCAGAATCAGCTCACGTTGACGTCGGACCGCATGTCACGTATGCTGGGCAGTCATATGGATGTCATCAAGGTCGTAAAGGATCGCATCAGGAAGGCGCTTTCGGGGAATTCGATTCCCCGGGAGGTCCTTGAGTTGAAGCGGTATTTCGCGCTCTATGATGGCATCGATTTCCGCACGGAGAAGCAGGAAGACGGGTCCATCGTGGCGGTCAGCGTGAACTTCAACAGGGGAAGCATTGTGACGAGCGCTGCCTCCGAGGACGAACTCGATAGGAACATCCAGGACGCCATCCTGACCGTGTTCGGCGTGCCGTCCGCGTATGCCAAGGAGGCCGGTATTCATAAGCGCGGTTCCTCCGCGCTGCGGTATGCCGCCGCTTAGCGAACTGCCTGGAGACCTTTCCCGTGAAAAATTCCTGAACGCGCTGCGCAGAGTCGGCTTTATCGTGGACATGCGTGGCGGCAACGGCAGTCACTGCAAAGTGGAATGGAAAAACGGGAAGGAGTTTCCTGTAAAAAAGGATATCAACAAGTACGTCCTGAAATACTTGCTGAAGGAAATTGAAGAGGCCACGGGAGTGACGTGGGAACGGATCAAGGAGGAACTGTGAAGGCGGCGAGGATCAACGTGTTCCAATTCGGAACTGGTTGGAGGTCTAAGTATTATGCGGAATGTGCATGATACGATTTTGCGGTTGGGCTGGCGATCGGGCAACAAGTACACTTATTGTACTGGTTCCAATAGCTCATAAAAAAACACCCCTTTCGGGGCGTTTTCCAACCGTGCGTCCTATGCTGGGCCTTTCCCAGCCACGCCACCATCCGGAGACAGTTCGGATAACAGGTTTCTGTACCACCATGATATCCCGTCCCCAGCCGATATGTCAAGCGCCTTGCCTGCACATCCATCCGTACCCCCAAACCTCCTTTTTTTGCTATCATCCCTCCATACGGGCCACCGCTTAGCGGCCCCGCATTAAGCCGCCCCTAGCCCCGCAACGGTATGTCCATCCGCGTCGCCATCAACGGCTTCGGCCGCATCGGTCGCAACACCTTCAAGGCATCGTTCGGTCGCCTGCCGGACATCGATTTCGTGGCGGTGAACGACCTCACCGACACCAAGACGCTGGCGCACCTCCTCAAGTACGACACCATGTACGGCAAGTTCGATCATGAGATCTCGTACGACGCGGAGAACATCATCGTGGACGGGAAGAAGATCCGCGTGTACGCGGAGAAGGATCCCACTAAGCTGCCGTGGGGCGCGGAACGCATCGATGTGGTCCTGGAATCCACCGGCCGTTTTACCGACGCCGCCGGCGCGGGCCAGCACATCACCGCCGGTGCCAAGCGCGTCATCATCAGCGCACCGGCCAAGGGCGGCGTGCCCACGCACGTGCTGGGCGTGAACCCGGAAGGCGCGGGCGAACCGGTCATCATCAACAACGCCTCGTGCACCACCAATTGCATCGCGCCCGTCGCCGCCGTCCTGCATGAGCAGTTCGGCATCGCCAAGGCTTTGATGACCACCACGCACAGCTACACCGCGGAGCAGAACCTGGTTGACGGCCCGCCGCCTGGCGGCAAGAGCAACGATCTCCGCCGCGCCCGCGCCGCCGCAGCGAACATCATCCCCACGTCCACCGGCGCCGCGATCGCGGTCACGGAGACCATCCCGGAACTGAAGGGTCTCTTTGACGGCATGGCACTGCGCGTGCCAACCACGGTGGTGTCGCTGGCTGATTTCACCTTCCTCCTCAAGCGCAAGACCACCGCGGAAGAGATCAACGCCGCGTTCAAGGAAGCGGCCGCTTTGCCGCGCTGGCAGGGCGTGCTGGCGGTCACTGAAGAGCCGCTGGTCTCCTCCGATTTCATCGGCAACACCTATTCCTCCATCGTGGATCTTTCGTTAACGAAGGTCGTCGATGGCGATCTGGTGAAGGTCATCGCTTGGTATGACAACGAGTGGGGCTACTCCTGCCGCTTGGGGGAGATGGCGCTGTTGGTGGGGCGGTCGCTGCAGCAATAATTTCACGCGCGCCCGTTGGGGCCGCATTCGCACGCCGCGCGATTGAAACCGCGCGGCGCTCCGCATGTACGAACTCTTCTTCGACCTCATCATCGCCGCCGTCATCGGCCTCGTGCCGGTGCTGGTGGTGGCCGCATGGAAGCGCGGCAAGCTGTACGCCTGGCATCTCTTGCCGGTCGCCATTTGGTGCGTCGTCTTTTATGGCAGCTTCATCGAGCCGCGCTCGCTCGTCGTGAAGGACTACGCGCTTGATGTCTCATCGTACGCCACGCAGCATGCCGATGCCGCCGTGCCGCGCACGCTCCTGGTGGCGGTCATCTCCGATCTGCACATGGGTACGTATCGCCACGCCGAATGGCTCGCCAAGGTGGTGGCCACGGTGAACGCGCGGCATCCGGACGTCGTTTTGATCGCCGGTGACCTGGCATCCAACGACATCGGCATCCGCGAATTCGCGCCGCTCGCCGGTTTGAAACCGCGCTACGGTACGTTCGCCGTGCTCGGCAATTGGGATTACCGCGCCGGCGCGGTGGAAGTGCGCAAGGCGCTGGGCTCGCAAGGCGTGAAACTCCTGGTGAACCGCTCGGTGCGGCTGGCGGACGACGTCGCCGTGCGCATCGTGGGCCTGGATGACCTGGAGTTTGGAAAGACCGACTGGGACAAGGCTTTGTCGGAAGTGACGCCCGGCGAAATGCCGCTCATCCTGGTGCATAATCCGGACGTCGTCATGAAAGCGGAGGTGCTCGGCCTGCCGCTCGTCATCGCCGGCCACACGCACGGCGGGCAGATACGCCTGCCGTTCATCGGGCCGGTGGTGCGGCTTCCGGACCAGATCGGCAACCGGTTCGATCGAGGACTGCTGAAGTACGGACCGGTCAACCTGTTCATCACGCCGGGCGTGGGGGAGAGCGGTCCGCGCGCGCGGCTGCTGCAGCCGCCGGAGGTATCGATGTTGCGGCTCACGTATTAGCGTGGCGGCCCCGACCGCGCAACCTCAATTTCCGAAATTCTCAATCCGTCCTCCGTATATGCCCGACACCATGCAAAAACACGTCGTGATCCTCGGCGCCGGCTTCGGCGGTATCGCCACTGCGCATGCGCTGGCGCGCGCCTGCATGTCAGGTGCGATCAAAGTCACCATCATCGATCGCTCCCGATTCCACGTCTTCACCCCGCTCCTGTACGAAGCGGCGACCGGTTTCGTGGAGCACGAGAACTTGGGCACCGCCAAGCTGCTGGAATCCGGCGTGAACCTGGACATCGCGTCCTTGGTGGCGCCGTGGGGCGCGGATTTCCTGTGCGACGAGGTGACGGGTCATGACGCCGCTGCGCGCGAGGTGACGCTCGCATCCGGTGCGCGCGTTCCGTATGACAAGCTGGTCGTCGCGCTCGGCGCGGAGATCAATTTCTTCGGCATCCCCGGCCTGAAGGAGAACGCGGTCGTCCTCAAGAACGTGCATGACGCCGACCGTCTGCGCCAGCGCGTGCATGACGTGCTGCACATGAAGGAGATGGGCAAGCACCGGATGCTGCGCGT
>JBEEJS010000093.1:0-8440 GCA_041169025.1 Candidatus Parcubacteria bacterium | reverse complement strand
CGGCGGAGCGGTTGGCATCGGCGGCTTCGGCGGCGGCGGCAATGCCCCGCTCCCCCCATCCTCGTTCCCCCCGGACGAAGACGACCCGAAGACGCCGCCTCCGATGAGGGGCTTCGACGGTCCTTTCTTCATGTCCTCGGGAAGGAGTCCACCCATAGGCGTCATTCAATGTCCCGCATGGCGAGTCCCACGGACACCGCGAAACGCGGACCGATCTCCTCGAGCGCGGTCCGGAGACCGTCCGGACACACCACGCGCGCCCAGGGATCGCCGACGTACGTCTTGATGCCGAGCCGTGAAGCGATGTGCGGCGCGAGCGCGGGAAGGCCGGCGCTTCCACCGGTGAGGATGATCTTCTCCACCTGCTTGCCGGCGCCCGGCATGCCCTCGGCCTGGCCGATGTACAGGCTCATCGAATACTGCAGCTCCGTGATGAGCGGCGCGATGGTCGTCTCGAAGATCTTGGGAAGACCGTCGCCGGGATAGATGCTCGACACGCTCTTGATGTCGCACTTCATGGCTTCAGCGGATTTCAGATCGAGCGAGAGCGTCTTGGCCATCGCCTTGGTGAGCGTCACGCCGCCCATGTCCAGGCTGCGCGTGACGAACGGCACGCCGTTGTCCACCACGATGACGTTGGTGCGGAGCGCGCCCACGTCGACGATCATGGTCGTGGCGCGATCCTTGCCGACCAGGGAACGGATCAGCGCGAGCGCTTCCGTTTCCAGGCTGTCGAGCTGGAGTCCCGCGGCCTTGAACACGTCGACGTATTTCTTTCCGAGCGCGTGCGACGCGGCCATGAGCAGCACCTGCACCGTCTTCCCTTCGGCCTTCGCGCCGACGGCATCCTTGCCGGCCGGCTTAGCAACCTCCTTGGAAGGCGTCGGCGAGATGATCTTGAAATCCGTCGACATCTCTTCGAGCGGGACGGGAATCAGTTTCCGTGCCTGGTACAGGATGGAATCCTTCAATTCCTTTTCGTTCCCCTTCGGGACCGAAATCACCGAACTGAACACGCTGGAGATGGGCAGCCCCGCCACCACCTTCATGGTGCTGACGCGCGCCTTCTTCGCGATAGCGCGGAGCAGCGCGGCGGTTTCCGCGGGCGAATCGATGAGGTTCGCCGGACCTTCGTCCACGCCGCGCTCGTTGAACCCGTACGTGAAAAGCCGAGCGCGATTCTTCTCGCTCTGCAATTCGGTCAACTTGATTCCCCCGCCGCCGATATCGACGCCGAGGAAATTCTGCTTTTTTGCACCGAAACCGAAAAGGCCCATGGGAGGTGCGGGTGGATTCGCTTAGAGGTTACGGTCAGTATAGCACCTTTAGAGGCGGGATGCCGTAGGCTTAATCCCGCCTTAAAAGTGGATAACATTTACGCGGACCTATTGCGGAAGCACGTCCGTGAAGAGTGGCAAGCTCTTGGTGACGTCCGCGAACCCCGGGGGCGGGTTGGCGACGGCACGACCGTCATAGATGAACTGCTCGGAACCCTGCGTCTTGCTCTTGAACGATCGGCCGAGGTGGAACGACTTGGCGACGACGAGTCCGTGCAGCGTGAACGGCTCCGTGCTGTCGGTCAGGGGCGGCGTCACCGTCCAGAATCCGTCTCCGCCACCGGCGTAGATCGCGCCGACGACGTTGTGTACCGTTCCGTCCACGTAGACGTTGCCGCCCGACCCGCCGGACGACGGCACCGCGATCCAGCCGATGGACGCGAGGTTGTCGAGCGCTGCCGCAGCGGATGCGTCATACGCGATATCGCCATGGATGGTGAGATCGCCGCCATCGACGAACACGGTTCCCGTACCGCTGCTCCCCGTCCCGGAACCGAGTCCGTTCATGATGGAGCGCGCGGAGACCGACGCGTTGCCGGTCACGCGGATGACGCGTCCGCCAAGCCTCCCCGCAAGCGAGTCAAGCGTGGCATCCAGCGTCGCGGTCGTCCCGTCGATGGTCGTGACCGCGCCGTACTTGCCGGCGCGCAGGCCGGCGAGATCGAGTTTGCCGAGCACCGTGGCGTAGGCGTTGCTCGCCTGCGGACGCACGAGCGCCGTCGACGAATCCTGGGAGACGCAGCCTGACGCGCTCGTGAAATTCTGCACCAGCTCCTTGCCGACGATGCAGAACGTGGCGTTGAACTGCCCTGCGGGCGGCGCGTCCGTGGACGTGATGCGCTTCTGGGAGAAGACGCTGCCCTGCTGCGTCTGGAGCCAGGGGTTCAGGAGGTTGGCGCAGATGTTCGGGTCGGTGCAGTGCGGCGTGCCGGCCACCGCGCCGCAATCAACGTCGTGCTTGCAGGTGGTGGCATTGTCCTGGCAGAGGCCGTATCCCGGCAGCGGCGATGCGGGGTTGGAGACGCCCGTGCACTGCGCGTCGTTGAAGGCGATCTTGCCGTCAAAGGAGCAGACGCACCAATCCGGTTTGCAGAGCTGCGGATCTTTCTTCACGCCCGGCGCGCCGACGGGATCGACGTCCTTGATGGATGGTCCGGGGCAGCACAGTGCACCGGCCGGACAGCCGTGACCGACGTCATCCGAGGGATACTTGCAGACTATGTCCGTGTCGATCTCGCAACGCCCGAAGTTCTCCGTCGGCTCGCAGAGATCGCCGATGCCGTTGGCGTTCGTGTCTTCCTGCAGCGGGTTCGCCATGTTGACGCAGTTGTCGCAGGCCAGCGCAGTCGTCGAATACAGCGTGGTGTACAGCCCCTCGGCCGCGCCATCCCCATCGAAGTCGGCGTACTGACACCCGTTGGTGCCAGGCGGATCACCGGCCTGCGGGACGGCGTTGCAGACGTAGAAGACCTGCCGGTTGGACATGGCACTGTCGCCGTCGCTGTCGATGGCCTTCACCGTCGCGGTATACGTGCCGTCCGCGAGCGTGCCGGGCAGCGTGAACGTGGTCACGCAACGGATGCCGTTGCCGAAGCCCGGTGCGATGCCCGGGAACGTGGTGATCGGCCCGAATCCGTTGGCGTTGTTTCCCGACGCGTCCCACAGCCAAAGCTCGCAGCCGGTGAACGTGTCGGATGCGCCGGTCAGGAAACGGGAATCGATGCCGATGTCCATCTTGCCCGTCTTGAAGAACGGCTTGGCAGGAGTGATGGCAAGCGGTCCGCCAGGTCCGGACTCAAGGACGGGCGTGACGTTGATGGCCACGTTCGGCGCGTTGTACGTGCCGCTCACGTTGCCCGCGCCGTCCTGCGCCGTGGCGCTTAGCGTGAGCGACGTGTCGGCAAGGAACGCGATGGCCGGAGTCGTGCAATCGGAACCGGTCGTGTACGGCGTGCCACCCACGGTGACGTCGCATTTGCAGATGCCGGTGGAGAGCGGTGACGCGCCGCCCGGGTCGTTCGGGATGCCGCGCATCCTGCGTGCCGCTGCCGGCAGCGTGCCGCCGTACGGGACACGCACCGTGCCACCGGACACGCCTTCCGGTTCGATTGCGGTGACGACCGGAGCAGTCGCTTCATACAGCGTGGTGGATTCCGCCAGGTCGCCGTACTCCGGATTGCCGCCGCTCTTGAGCGCGGATAGCGAGAGCGGATAGTTCTTCACCGCGGCAGGCACCATGCCCACGGCGCAGGTGAGCGTGATGTCGAAGGTGTTGATGGCGGGACCTGCGGTGTTGAACAGCTGCACCGCGTGTCCGGCGATGGCGCTGAAAGAGAACCGCGCCGCCGTCGGGCCGGAAACCACGCAACCGGAAGAGGCGTACGGGTAATACGAGGCAGGATCGGTGTTGTCTCCCGCGATGACGGTGACGGACGTGTAGGTGCCGGATCCCTGCAGGTGGATCACATCGGACGTCCCGATATGCGTCGCGGACCGCACCGTGGCGAGGACGGTAGGGTTGTTGCTGGTAAAGGGAGTCGGCGAGGTATCGCGCGGCACCACCTGGCAGGTCGCTGCGGTCCAACTGCCGCTGGAGGCGCAGGACGCGCCGGTCTGGCAACTTGGGTCGGCGCAATCGATGAGACCATCGCCATCGTTGTCCGCACCATCGGTACACGTGGTCTCACCAGCGGGCTGGCAAGTCTGGTTGTCCGGACCCATCTTGCCCGTGCAATCCGGATCGGCGCAGTCCGCCTTGCCGTCGTGGTCGTTATCAAAGCCGTCGGAGCAAGACACTGTCGTATTCTCCGTTGCCAAGCACACCGCGCCGAGCGGCAACGAGCCGACCTTTCCCGTGCAATCAGCGTCGTTACAGTCGAACGGTCCATCAGTGTCATCATCCTTTGCGTTCGCGCAGGAGTCGTAGGTAATGGCTTCCTGCGTGGGACATGGTCCGCAGTTTCCGAAGCGCTGCTTGCAACTGAGGTCGTTGCAATCCGTGCGGCTGCCGGGCTGCCCGGGCAGGTCGTCGCCGTTGTCGTCCAGGCCGTTGGCGCAATACTGGTAACTGGAGCCATTCAATCCGACGGTGCCCAGGTCGAATTCCTTTTCTCGGCAGGTCTTGCCGCCGAAGGTGACGCCGAGGCAGTCCGGATCGGCGCAATCGGTCTTGTGATCCAGGTCGTTGTCGCCGCCATCGAAGCAGAGCGCGTCGTTCTCGACGCCTCCGACGGTGAAGTTCTCCTTGGTGGGGCACGACGAGCCCGGCGGCGAGGCACAATCGTAATCCGTGCAATCGACGCCCGTGATGCCGGAAGCATCGTAGTTGTCGCTGTAGTTCTGATCCTTGTCGTTATCGATGCCGTCGGTGCAGCTGATTTCCGTGGCCGGACAACCGAAGGCCGGCTTCTTCCAGCAGATGGAGTTTGCCGTGCCGCCGTTCACCGGGGACCACGCGTTATCGACGCAATCGGTGAGCCCGTCGCCGTCGTTGTCGAAATTATCGCCGCAAGTGGAAGCGCCGGTTTCGTTGCCGTACTGGCAAAGCGCCGTACCGCCGGGTTGTCCCACCTTGCCGTCACAACTCGGATCCTTGCAGTCCACGAGCCCGTTGCCGTTGTTGTCGAAGCCGTCGTTGCAGGTCGTTTCCGGGACTTCGCATTTCGCGCCCGTGCCCACCTGCCCGATGGAGCCGGAACACTGCGCATCGGCGCAATCCGACGCGTAACTCAAATCGTTGTCCACGCCGTCCGCGCACGGATAATCCATGCCGACGAGCGAGGCAAACACGTTCGACTCATTCATGTTCGTCGGTGCCGCCGCGTCCACGTAGAACGTGTACGTCTTCCCGCCGGTATCGCCGTTCTGGATGATGGAGATGTCGAAAGCGTACGCGCCCGGCGCCAGCCCCGCGTACGTCACGCTCGACACCTGATCGACGATGCCCACGTAGCCGGGGTTGCTGCGGCGTTCATACGCCGTGCGTCCGGGATTCACGTCCTCCGTCGGAAGGACGATCGCGCCGTTGTTCGGGTTCGGATACTTGCTCCAGCTGGAAAACGCCGGCAGGTTGAAGACGATGTAGGAAATCAGACCGCTGGTGTTGTACGCGCCGCCGTTGAAGCGCACCTTGAGCGTGCCTCCCGGCGCCAGATGCTGCGTGTACGACACGTTCACCGTCTGTCCGCCGACCACCACCGCGTCGGTGCAGACGTTCCCCGCGCACGGCGCCGGCGCGATCATGGCGAACGCGCGCTGTGCGCCAAGCAGGGCCGTCGCCGCGAGCGCAAGCGCCACGGCGATACCCATCGCGAACGAAAAGGTTGTGCGCAATGCCCGCGTCATTTCTTCACCACGTTACCCGCGCTGTCGCAGCACAAGTCGCCCGTCTGCGCGCCAGGCGCGAAACAGTCGTCGGTGGTGCTGGCATTGTACGCCGCCGCGTTCACGCAGGAGCAGTCGTAGTACCCGTCCTTCGGGTCGCCGAGCGTGCATTCCAGGCCGTCGACGATGTGCGATTGCGTCGCTCCCGCTGACACCGGCTGTTGCGTGCAGCACAGCTGTCCGGACGCGTATGCCGGATCGCTGCAGTCGATGAGGTTGTCCCCGCTCTGGCCGTAGGTGCAGGTGGCGCGCGGGAGCGTCGCGCCAGGACAAAGGTACGAGATGCCTTGGCAGTACCGGTCCGCGCAGTCGATCTGCCCGTTGCCGTCGTTGTCGATGCCGTCGGTGCAGTTGCCTTCCACCGGGATGCCGCGTCGCATGGAGAGCGCGAATGACGCGTCGGAGGTGAAATCGCAAACGGCGGCGTTCTTGAAATAGTTGTCCGGGAAACCGGCCGCGCACTTGATGGCTTGGTACTGGTCCTGCGATGCGCCCAGACCCGTCCAGGTGTTTGCGTGCGCGAAGATGGGTTTGATGTTCGCGCTGGTCGCCACCGCGCCACGGCATTTGCCGAGCGTGGTGTCGCAGATGGCACTGGCGCCGCAGATGGCGTCCGACGCGCAGGCGGTGGCGTTCGGCGCGCCAGCGAGCGTGCAACCAGCCACGTACCAAAGGGAATTCTGCTGGATGTTGTCCCCCGGCTGCACGGAGTAGTTGAGCGTTTCGACGCCGCTCACGATGCGGCCCGACGCGTACGAGAGCGTCTTGCCCACCACCCGCCGCGACGCGTCAGGAAGCAGGATGCTGCACGCCAGGTACTGCCCGGACGTGGCGGAAAAACCGGTGAAGGTGATGGGGAACGCGCTAAGATGCGTGCCGGGCAGTACGCACTTGCCGATGCCGGTGTTGCAGGAATACCACGGCGCCACGGTGCAATTGGCGTCGCTCACGCACACGCCACCCTGCGACAACGGTTCATAAACGCCCGACGGACGCCGGATCGTCCCCAGGCTCGCCAGGATCCACGACGAGTTCACGCCGCTCATGTCCACCCAGCCGATGCCCGTGCCGTCGCTGTTGCCGCTCCAGGCCCAATGGTCGTTAAGGCCTCCCGGGTTGAAAACGCCGGTGGACTGGTTGAATCCGACGTAATAATTCGACGTCGCGCAGTCGTCCGCGCCCACGTCCTTGTCACAGTTCAGCGCCAGCCAACCGTTCGCGCCCTGCGAGATGACCTGCGCCCAGCCCCAGAACTGATCGGTCTTGCCGTTATTGGTCTGCCGGTATTGCGCATACGGCGCTCCGCCTTCCGGCGTCGGGCCGGTGCAGGTGGTGCCAAAACAGATCCAGCCCATGGTCTCGGACCAGGCGTAGCCGGTGACGTCCGCCACGCCCGGCGATCCGGCGTGGTCCGCGATGTTCACGCCGTAGTTGGACGCGGCGCATCCGGTGATGTCCGTGCAGTTCATGGAAATCCAGCCGATGGTGCCGCTCCAGGCCCAACCCCAGACGTCATCCGTCGCTGCCGCGTTGGCTGCCATGGGCGCCAGCGCGAAACCGGTCACCGCAAGCGCGGCGACTAAAAAAAGACGGATTCGGGCGGTGATGGCGCGGTTGGCGCCCAGGAGCAGGCCGCTGTGCATAATCCGTCCTTAGTATAGCAGTTTTCCAACGGAAGCCCGAGATGATTCCCGCCTTAAAGAAAAGACCTGGCGCAAATGCACCAGGTCGTCGTAGCGTCAAGCCTTTCGCCGGTTCCGAGCGCTCCAGACATAGAGCAACGGACCGGCCGCGATGATGGCCGTAGCGATCAGCAGCGCCGAAACGCCGCCGATGCGCACCGACGCGTTCTCATACAGCGCCAGCCCCACCAACGCGGCCGGACCGATGCCGATGAGTACCGCGCCCGTCGTGCCGCCCCAGACGCGGAACGGCCGCACCAGTTCCGGCTCCTTTATGCGCAGCGCGATGAGCGCCGCGAATTCCAGCAGGAGCGACAGGCCGTAGATGGCCACGTCGATCTCCACCAGTTTGGCGAACCCGATGCCGAGGCATGCGGCCCAGCACGTGCTGCAGGCCAGGATGGCCACCCAGGGTGCGCCATCCCCATTGACGCGGGTGAACGCCTTGGGCAGGAACCCTTCCTCCGCCATCACCAGCGGAACGCGCGTGTAGGCCATCACCAGCGAGTGGAACATGCCCAGCCCGCAGATCATGCCGCCTACCACCACCGCCGTGCCGAGCGCCGGACCGCCGATGATACGTGCCGCATCCACCCAGGCGCCGGTCTCCCAACGCGAGGGATCGATGCCGGCGTGCCACGCAGCCGCGACCGGAACGACATACGTGAACGCGACGAGCGCGACCGTCGCGCCCATCACCAGCGGATACGTCTTCTGGGGATTCTCCACCTCGCCCGCGATGGTCGAGGAGTTGTCCCAGCCGAGGTAGTTCCACATGGCGATCATCATGCCGCCAATCATGCCCGTCGCACCGGCATCCCCGTGGGCCGCAGGCGGAACCGCCACGCCCGGATGGAACGCCGCGATGCCCGCCATGACCGCGAACGGTCCGAGCAGCGCCACCGACAGCAACGCCGACGACCGGCCCACTGCCCGCGCACCGCGCAGGTTCCAGAGCGCGCTCGCCGCCACCATGGCGCCGCCCGCGATGAACGGACCGGCTCCCGTCGCGCAGGCGGGCCAAAGCTTGCCCAGGTA
>JBEEJS010000092.1:0-5723 GCA_041169025.1 Candidatus Parcubacteria bacterium | reverse complement strand
CCGCCGGCACCGCCCAAGCCGCCCGCACCACCCGCACCGCCAAAGCCGCCGGCCCAGCCGATAGTGCCACCCGCGCCGCCGAAACCTCCGGTCACGCCTCCGCCAGCGCCGAAACCTCCGGAACCTCCAAAACCACCGGCTCCGCCCGTGGCACCGCCCCCGCCCCCGAAACCACCCGTGGCGCCACCTCCCGTTCCGGTCGCGCCCGCGGTGAAACCGGCCCCCATGGCACCGGCGCCAAAACCGTTCGTCGCGCCTCTCGCGCCGTCGCCGTCGTCGGCATCGGCCCCAGCAGCGCTGCCCACCTATGGCGGCGGCCTTCGCGTATCGCTCCTGCCCACGGACCTGGAGGGAACGGCCGCGCCGGATTTCCGGCAGCGTCTCATCATCCTCGCGCTGGTGCTCGTCATCGAAACGCTCGCTTTCGGCATCGGGTATTTCTTCGTGGTTCGCGCGGCGGGTAACCGCACGGCGGAGGGCGAAGTGCTTACCCGGAACATCGCGCAGCTCAACGCGGAGATCGACAAGAAGGAAGCGGACGCCAAGTCGCTCGTGGCATGGAGCGCGCAACGCGACGTGGCGGAGAAGGCGCTCGATTCCCACGTGCGGTTCTCGTCGATCTTCACCTACCTGGAAAGCAAGACGCTTCCCGGCGTGACGTACCACAGCTTCAGCGGCGACACCGATTCCGGCACGGTCACGCTGGACGCCGTCGCTCCCACTTATCGCGACGTCGCGCAGCAGATCGTCTCGCTCCGTGCCGACCCGATGGTGCAGGACATCCGCACGACGTCGGCATCCGCTTCGGTCGATGCCAAGGGACAGGTGATCGGCGTGTCATTCACGATGGTGCTGCAGCTCGACAGCGCCGTCTGGATCAAGAAATGATATGGCAACCCCGCTTCCCCCGAACCGAACGGACTCCATCGCCGCGGCGCTCCCCGCCGTGACGGTCCTCGCCGCGCTCGCCTACGCGGCGGCGGCGTACTTCCTGCTGTTCTCGCCGATGATCGCCAAACTCGAGACGGGCGGCTCCCTGGACCTTAGCGGCCAGCGGGAACGGGCGGCGACGCTGCAGGCGTACTCCAAGAAGCTCGATGCTTCCAAGGCGGCTTTCGCGTTGCTCAACCCCGACCTCAAGAACCGCGTCTCGCAGATGGTCACGACGGAGCCGTCCGCGCAGGAACTGTTCGTGCAGGCGGACGCCATCGCCGCGAAGAACGGCATGGTGCTCACGTCCATCGACACGAACGTGGGCGACAAGGTGGGTGATGACGGTCGCCGCGAGGTGAGCGCGTCGATAAACGTGGCGGGAGGGTCATACGTGCAGCTGAAGTCGTTCCTGGCCGATCTGGAGAACGCGCTGCGCATCACGGACGTGAAGAGCGTGGTGTTCACTGCTGGGGGATCTTCATATAGCATCACGTATCGCACATATTATGATGACGGTCTCACGCCGCATGCAGTCAATGGATCTTCCCAACCCCGCCTATGACACTCTCCAAGGATCAGCGTCAAATTGCAGTGCTTGCCGTGCTCCTCACGGTGATTTTCGGCATCCTGATCTATTTTTACGGATGGATGTTGCTTCCGATTCCTGATGGCGGTTATAGGGTCCCGTTGCGAGAACAATTGCCTGTCCCGGTCTCGTTCAACGCGTCGCTTTTCGAACGCGCCGATTTCAAGTCCCTTCGCGGCACGCCGGGCGTACCGGTGGAACCGATATCGCAGCTTCCCGCCAACCCGAAGATCTTCGACGTGAAATAATCCGGACGAACCCTGAAGCCCATGTCCGCACAGAATCCCGCAACCGAGCTTCTCGCCATCCTCGTGGAGGCCGGCAAGCTGACCGACGCGCAGGCGCAGGTCCTCGCCACCGAGCACGCGTCTTCCGGGAAACCGGTGGATGCGATGCTGCTGGAAAAAAAGCTCGTTGACGACGAATACCTGGCACGCGTGAAGGCGACCGTATTCGGGCTGCCGTACGTGGAGCTCGTAGGGAAGGACATTCCGGGGCAGGTGCTCAGCGTCATTCCCAAGAACGTCGCCGAGAACACGCGCGCCATCGCTTTCGACCGAGCGGAGGGCTCCGTCTCCGTCGGCATGACCGATCCGCGCGATGCCGCGGCGCTCCAGTCCGTGGACTTCCTGATGCAGAGCCTCGGCGTCACCGCCAAGTACCATGTCATGTCGCAGGCGTCGTTCGCCAGCGCGATCAAGAAGTACGGCGAGATCGGCAAGGAGGTGCAAACCGCTCTCGACGTCGCCAAGGAACGATTCGTGCCGGACAAGCCGGCCGAGACCAAGGAGGAGAAGATCGAGGAGGTCATCAAGGGCGCGCCGGTGTCGCGCATCGTGAGCGTCATCATGCGGCATGCGGTGGAGGGGAACAGCTCCGATATCCATATCGAGCCGTTCGGGAACGAGACGCGCGTTCGGTACCGCGTGGATGGCGTGCTCAAGACGTCGCTGACGTTGCCCAAGTACATCCATCAATCGCTCGTGGCGCGCGTGAAAGTGCTCGCCAACCTCAAGCTGGACGAGACGCGCATCCCGCAGGACGGCCGTATCACCGAGATCTACAACGGCAAGGCGATCGATTTCCGCGTCTCCACGCTGCCGCTCGGTGAGGCGGAGAAGGTCGTCATGCGCATCCTGGACACCACCAAGGGCGTGCCGACGCTTGAACAGCTCGGCTTCCGCCAGGAATTCGTGGACGTCATCAAGGAAGAGATCAGGAAGCCGCACGGCATGCTGCTCATCTCCGGCCCCACGGGTTCCGGAAAATCCACCACGCTGTTCACCATCATGAGCATGCGGAACGAGGAGGGCGTGAACATCTCCACGCTCGAGGATCCGGTGGAATACTTCGTGAAGGGCGCCAACCAGGCGCAGATCAGGCCGGAAGTGGGCTTCACCTTCGCCTCCGGGCTCCGCGCGCTCCTGCGTCAGGATCCGAACATCATCATGGTCGGCGAAATCCGCGACGGCGAGACGGGGGAGCTGGCGGTGCACGCCGCGCTCACCGGTCACCTCATCTTCTCCACCGTGCACACCAACGACGCCATCGGCGTGGTGCCGCGCCTGGTGGACATGAAGGTGGAGCCGTTCCTTCTCGCGGCCGTGCTCAACGTGGCCATCGCCCAGCGCCTGGCGCGCAAGATCTGCGACCGCTGCAAGGGTTCCCAGATCATCCCGCCGGAAGTGGAAGCGCGGTTCCGCGCCGAGCTCGACGCCATCCCGCAGAAGTACAAGGCGCACCTGGGTTCCTTCGCCGACAAGTCGCTGACGTTCTTCAAGGGCCGCGGCTGCGTGCGTTGCGGCAACACCGGTTATCAGGGCCGCGTGGCCGTGGCCGAGATGATCGTCTTCAACGACGAGCTGCGGCTCCTCATCACCAAGGGCTTCCCCACGGAGCAAGTACAGACGGCGCTGCGTCACCTTGACGCGCTCACGCTGCGGCAAGACGGTCTCTTGAAGGCGCTCGAGGGTTCGACTACCATAGAGGAAGTACTGCGCGTCACGTCCGAGTAATCCACGTCTTCGTAACCGCAATCATATGGAAGGAAAAAAGACCAAAGTGCTCATCGTGGACGACGACGCGTTCCTCTCCGGCATCTACGCCACCAAGCTCGACATGGAAGGATTCGAGGTCGTCTCGGCCCGCGATGGCGAGGAAGGCGTGAAGACCGCCCTCAAGGAGCTCCCGGACCTCATCCTCATGGACGTCCTCATGCCCAAGGTGGACGGGTTTGAAGCGTTGAAAAAGATCAAAGCGGACCCGACCACCGCAAAGATCCCGGTTATCATGTTGACCAACCTGGGACAGAAAGAAGATGTCGAAAAGGGTCTGAGTGAGGGTGCCGCTGATTACCTCATCAAGGCGCACTTCGTCCCCGCTGAAGCCGTCGCGAAGATTAAGAAAGTTCTCGGTATCGAATAGGTACATGAATGGTGGCGCTGCCGTGCCCGCGCGATGCGGGCGGACCTCGCGGAACCCCGCGAGCCGCCGCGACTTTACGTCGCGAGCGGTCGTGGGGTGAGCGTGAGGCGCGAGCGCTGGAGCGCTCGACGCCGTAGTCCGAACGTGTCGCGTGGGCACGAGCGGCGCCTCAGCTTCATTACCTGATATTTGATGCCTCGATTTGATTTTCGCGTCCGGGACGCGAACGGTGTCGCCTCGCAGGGCGCCATCGATGCGGACACTGTCGACATCGCTACTGATACCCTGAAAGATAAGGGGTTCTTTGTGATTTCCATCGAAATTCATAAAGAGAAGGCGTTGTTCGAGTTCGATATTTTGGGGTTTTCGGCGGTGCCGGTGAAGGACCTGGTGATCTTCTCACGGCAGTTCAGCGTGCTGATGGGGGCGAAGGTGCCGGTGGTGCAGGCTTTGAAGACGATGGTGAAGCAGACGCGAAATCCGCGGTTTCAGAAGATGATCGCTGACGTGGCCGCGGAGGTGGAGAGCGGCACGGCGCTGTCCATGGCCATGGCGCGGCATCCCAAGGCGTTCAGCGACTTCTTCGTGAACATGATCCGCTCCGGCGAGACCACGGGACGCCTTGAGGACGTCATGAACTACCTGGCCGATCAGATGGAGCGCGACTTCGATCTCATGACCAAGATCAAGGGCGCCATGATCTACCCGATCTTCGTCATCATCGGCCTCGTCATCGTGGGTTTCGTCATGATGGTGTTCGTGGTGCCGAAACTCACCGCGGTGCTGGCGGAATCGGGGACGGAACTGCCGTGGACGACCAAGCTGCTCATCGGCACCAGCTCGTTTTTCCAGGCGTACGCCATCCAGATCGTGATCGCGGCGATACTCGCTTCGATCGCGTTCCGTTGGTGGACGAGCACGCCGGAAGGCCGCGGGCTCTGGGACCGCATCAAACTGAAGATCCCCGTGTTCGGCCCGCTGCTCCAGCATATCTACATCGTGCGCTTCACGCGCAGCATGACCACGCTCATTCAGGGTGGCGTGGATATCCCGAGCGCCATCGGCATTTGCGCGGATATCGTGGGGAACGCGCATTGGAAGCGCATCCTCCTGGAGACCGGCCGGCAGGTGCGCGACGGCAACTCCATCACCACCGTTTTTTTCAAGGAGACCGGCACGGTGCCCATGATGATCCCGCAGATGATGTCCGTCGGCGAAGAGACCGGGCGCCTGGCCGAGGTGCTCGACCGGCTGACCGGATTCTATTCGCGCGAGCTCTCCAACAGCGTCACCAACCTGGTGTCCGCCATCGAACCGCTGATCATGCTGGTCATGGGCGGGGCGGTGGGAATCATGGTGGCGGCGATCATTTTGCCGATGTACAGTCTGGCGACTAATACGTAGGGACACTCGCTTGGAAGGGCGGGTGTTTCGCGGTACGGCGGAAAATGGGGGATGTTCGTCGGAGGAATGTCGTTGCAAATGTTAAAAAACTAAGCCCGTTCAATTAAGAAAGATTCTTCGGTGAGCGTAATTATAGATAAGTGAATTTGGGTGTGCTATTCTATGTTTACGGCATCACGATTTGGACACTGTCTCGAATAAAGCGTGCTTCACTTCACTTCGCTTGCCGATGACTCCGTCTGTGGCGACACCAACGGGAACGGCGTTGCCACTTCCCCCGGACCTGCAAATTGAGATTTCTTCGGCTTCGGCATCGGTGCGCGCGGCAACATCGCGAACGTCGTCATCAGGTACGGTGGCGCTTTCAACAGCCGCG
>JBEEJS010000091.1:0-3361 GCA_041169025.1 Candidatus Parcubacteria bacterium | reverse complement strand
GGTCGGCACCGTGGAGGCGCAGATCCTCTCCAACAACGAGAAGGGCGCGCCGCGCGACCCCATCATGGAAGCGGCGCTCCGTGATATCGAAGACCTCCGCGATTCGCTCTCGCAGGGCACGGAGCACTTCTTCCAGTTCGCCTTGTACGTGACGATCTACGCCAAGGACAAGAAGGAGCTCGACAAGCTCACTGAAGACGTGGAGTCGCTCTTCGGCGGCAAGCTGATCTACACCAAGCGCGTCTTCTACCAGTCCGAGCAGGGCTTCAACTCCACCATCCCGCAGGGCAACGACGAGCTGATGATCAGCTTCAACATGAACTCGTCGCCCGTCGCTTCGAGTTTCCCGTTCATCTCCGCGGACCTCACCTCCGACAACGGCATCCTGTTCGGCGTGAACCGCCACAACAACTCGCTCATCCTCTTCGACCGGTTCTCCATGCAGAACGCGAACTACATCGTGTTCGCCACCTCCGGTGCCGGCAAGTCGTACACGGTGAAGCTGGAGATCTTGCGCTCGCTGATGCTTGGGACGGAAGTGATCGTCATCGATCCGGAAATGGAGTACAAGCACCTTTCCGATGCCGTGGGCGGCACGTACATCAACGTGTCCCTCGCGTCCGATGCCAAGATCAACCCGTTCGATTTGCCCCGCGCGGTGGGGGAGCAGGTGAGCACCGAAGACATCATCCGAAGCGCCGTCATCACCGTGAAGGGCCTGCTGCGCATCATGCTGCAGAACCTCACGCCGCAGGAGGATTCGCTGCTGGACCGCGCGCTCCTCGAGACGTACGCCAAGAAGGACATCACGCCGGATTCCGATCTGGCCACGGTGGAACCGCCCATCATCGCCGACTTCGTGAACGTGCTGGAAGGCATGGAAGGCACGAACGACCTGGTCATCCGCCTGAAGAAGTTCACCGAGGGCACGTTCGCCGGCCTCTTCAATTCGCCCACTACCGTGACGATGAAGAACATCCTCGTCACTTTCTCCGTGCGCGATCTTGAAGACGAGCTCCGACCGCTCGCCATCTACGCCATCATCAACTACATCTGGAACGTGGTCCGCAGCGAGCGCAAGAAGCGCATCCTCGTCATCGACGAAGCCTGGTGGCTCATGCAGAACGAGGACTCGGCCAAGTTCATCTTCGCGCTGGTGAAGCGCTGCCGAAAGTATTATCTCGGGGTGACGACGATCACCCAGGACGTCAACGACTTCCTGCGCAACCCGTACGGGCAGGCCATCGTCACCAACTCGGCGATGCAGCTGCTCCTGAAGCAGTCGCCGGCGAGCGTGGACAACATCCAAAAGACGTTCTTGCTGACCGAAGGCGAGAAATTCCTGCTCCTCGAGTGCGGCGTGGGTGAAGGCATCTTCTTCGCGGGGAACAAGCACGCGGCCATCAAGGTCGTCGCTTCCTATGCGGAGGACCAGATCGTCACCACCAATCCGCAGCAGCTCCTTGAGATCGAAGCGGCCAAGAAGGAATACGAAGCGTCGCTGCAGAAACCCGCATAACCTATGACCCGCCGAGCAAAAATCGTCACCGCCGTCCTCGTCGTCATCGCGCTGATCGTCCTGGCGGTGCTGTTCTTCTGGCTGAACGGGCTCAAGAAGCCGGCGCCGGTCACCAACGTGCCGGTGAACGCCGGGAAGCCCCAGGCCACGCTGCCGGGCGGCATCGTGACCGCACCCGACGTGAATCAGCCTGCGGAGAACGTGAACGCGACCGCTCCCGCGAAGTCCGACTCCGCGCCCGCGCTCAAGCGCCTGGCCTCGTCGTTCGCCGAGCGCTACGGCAGCTTCTCCAGCCTGGGCAACTACGACAACCAAGCCGACCTCGAGGTCCTCATGACCAAGGCCTTCGCCTCGAAGACCGAGGCGTCCGTGGCGGCGCAACGCGCCAAGCCCTCCACTGGGCCGTTTTACGGCGTCACCACCCGCTCCATATCCGTGACCGTCCAGACGCTTGACGAGTCCGGCGGCATTGCGGTACTCATCGTCAAGACGCAACGGTCGGAGACGGCCGGGAACGCGACGCAGCCGACGGTGAAGTATCAGGACATCCGCGTCGGCATGCTGAAAGAAGACGGCGCATGGAAAGTGAACTCCGCGGCATGGCAGTGAGGCTGGTGGCGCGGGCGGCCCAGGCGGCGGCCCGCGCGATCTTCCCGCACTTCTGCGCCGGGTGCGGAGAGGAAGGGTACGCGCTGTGCGCCGGTTGCGCGCCGGAGATGAGATCCCCACGGAAGGGGATTTTTTTATGCCCGAGCGCGGAGGTGCCGTTCGTACCGAGTCCGTCCGATTCGGCGCCGCGTATGCCTGGCGTAAGTGGTCCCATGTCCGCCACGTCCCTCGATGGCACCATCGCCGTCGCACCGTACGAAGACCGCGCCCTGGCCACGCTGCTGCATCAGTGGAAGTATGAGCGCGTCCAGGAGGCGGAGCGGGCTGCGAGCGAGGCGTTCGCGGGTTTCGTGGCGGGGCACGCGGAGACGTTGCGGGCTTTGGCGAGGGGCGGACCGAGCCATGAATCGATCGGCGGGCCGATCCACGCGGATGCGCTCTGCGGGCCGCTCCTCGTCCCCATCCCCATGCACCCCCTCAAGAAAGCCACCCGCGGTTTCAACCAGGCCGAGATCTTGGCCCGGGCGGCGGCCGCGACGCTCGGTTGGCCGGTGGCAACGCGCCTCCTCACGCGCGGCATGGGTGCGGCTGCCCAGGCGGAGGTGGAGGACAAGGAGGAGCGGCGGGCGAACGTGGAGGGGCTGTACAGGATGAATGCGCGGCTGGGCTCGAACGCGGGCGCGGCAGGCGGCGCGGCCGACAATGTGGCGCGGGCCCCGCTCGCCGGAAAGAACGTCTTTCTCATCGATGACGTCACCACCACCGGCGCCACCCTCGAGGCTTGCGCCATGGTGCTTAAAGCCGCCGGTGCCCAAAGGGTGTTCGCCCTCACCCTCCTCCACCGGACATGAGGCTGCGCCCGCCACGCCATCGGAGCCGCGGGCCTATCCATGCGAAATTTGGCCAATCCCAGCCCCCTCTTGCTTCTCCCTAGCCAGCCTGTACGCTGGTTGGAGGTCTTTCGCAAAGGAGTCACCATGAAAGACAAACGAGCATTCCTCGTCTGGTCGGCGCTTTCGGTCCTCGTGGTCATCGGCGCGGCCATCGGCGTGAACCTCGGGTGGCTCACGCATATCAAGAACGATCCCACCCACGTGACGGAGGTCATCCTCGGATGTTTCCCGTTCGCGCTGGCGTACGTCGGCCGGCTCGCCTGGAGGTTGTCCAGCGGGGAGGATCCGGATGCGGTCATGGAAGACGTGGTGAACCCGGACTACGCCGCCAGCTTCTTGG
>JBEEJS010000090.1:0-2951 GCA_041169025.1 Candidatus Parcubacteria bacterium | reverse complement strand
AAATCATCCGCCCACGGCGACCGCTCCTCCCCTGGCTCCCACATCAGCGCATCCCCTTCAACGGTAACCGTCATCTTCTTCAGCGTCGTCCCATGCGCCACGTCGTTGATGGCGCAACCGGTGGCGACGTCAAACGTCGCGCCGTGCCAGGAGCAGGTGTACTTCTTCTCGCCGCCGCCCGCGCGCAGCACGCCGCCCATGTGCGGGCAGAGATTCTCGTACGAAACGATAACGCCGGCCAGGTTGGTAACCAGGATGCGTTTGCCGTGCTTCACGAACGTCTTCGAGGCGCCCGGCGGAACCTCCGTGATTTTTCCGATTTCGATCTTGGCCACAATACTTTCGCGCTGCGCAGCATTCAAGAGCCGCACCAATACGCGTCCAGTATGCCCCACCCGCCTCAAAACGAAAAGCCGAGGCCCTAGGCCTCGACCCTCCCCGCGCCCTCGGTCGCACCGCCCGCACCCGCCGCGACGGAAGCGACCGCGGCACCCGCCATCGCGTCCTCTCGCACCGGAACCTCATGCGAAATCCCCTGCGCCGCCAGCATCGCCTTCGCCTTCCGCGAATGCAGCGCCTTCCCCGCGCCCTTCTTGTGACCGAAGGAATACTTGAACACATCCGTCGTCACCTTTCCCTTGGTGCGCATGTACACCTCGCAGAGCAGGTACTTCACTGCGATGTTCAGACGCCCGTCGCGATCGAATCGGCGAACGGACACCGGAATGCGCGCGCTCTTGAGAAGCCCGAACTTGGCCACCTTCCCCGCGCGGTTCACGTAGTCGTGATCCTCGGCGAGCTTGATGGTCTCATCGAACCCCGCGATCTTGTCATGCACGCTCTTGCGCGCGAAAATGCAGAATCCCGGCGCGTGCGGCACGGTGTCCTGCGTCACGTGCATGAAGAAGTTGAACGCCTCATGGAAGACCTTGTCATCCACGCGGTCCGACAGCGGATCCAGCTTGCAGGTGGCGGTACCGAACGCGCTGCGCTCGAACTCGGCCACGGTGCTCTGGAGGAACCACGGATCGGGAAGGATGACGTCCGCGTCCAAGAACAGGATGTTCTCCCCCTTGGCGGCCTCAGCGCCGGCGTTGCGGCCACGGGCTACCTTGCCGCCCTGGACCACGCGCGCGCCGAATTCGGCCGCGATCTCGCGGGTCTTATCCGCTGAAGAGGCGTCGGCCACGATGACCTCGAAGTCCTTATACGTCTGACCCTGCAGCGAACGGAGCAGGAATGGCAGGGACTCCTCTTCGTTATAGGTAGGGATGACGATGGAAAGCATAATGTCATCAGGCTATCACATTTCCAGTCGTTTGTACAGGGTCTCCGCCTTAAAATATGGCTCAACCATGCGCTTTAAGCCTATAAATATCCGCCTTATTTTTGTCAGTAGATATTGACAAACTGTCATAAATATGCTATCCTGTATCCAGACATGAAATCCATGTCGCCCAATTTTCAGGAGTTCACTCGTGATCAAGAACATCAGCAAACTGAAGCCGTTCATCAAGACCGCATTGAACAACGCGCACGGCATGTCCGTCGTCTTCTTCTGCCCCGGCTGCAGCGGCATGCAGACGTTGCACCTCACCCATGCCCAGCTGAATCGCCCGTCGCTCATCTATTGCACCGGCAGCGGCTGCAGCGCCAGCGGTACCCGCACCCTCATCAAGACGCTCGGCCCCAACATCGACGAGGCGGAGATCAACGTCCAAACGGGCCTCAAAGGCCAGGATGACTCCATCCTCGACTACCTGATGAGCGTCAACTCGCACCTCCCCGGCCTGCTCAACGCCTTGCCGGCGAACGACAACCGACTCGCCGCGGCAGCGTAGCACCACCCCTCCTCGCACGGCCTTGCCCCCTTCCTCGGGCAGGCCGTTTTCTTTTTCTCCCGCGCTGCAGCGCAAAACGCCCGTGCATGCACGGGCGTTTCCTGTTTACTTCGACCGCGTCTGCGGATCGCTCGGCAGACCTTTCAGCTCGAATCCGTTGAACCAATCGCTCGACCCGCCAACCGTGTCATTGTGCGGGGATCCGGAGAGATCGCTCCAGACGAACGCGTCGCCACCGCCGCCGACGCGGTAGTCCCACGCGCCGCCGACCTGCTGCAGCGGACCGGTGCCGGTATCGGCCGAGTCGCCACGGAGGGACACCTGGATGGAGTCGCCGGCAACGAGCGCGCCGTTCACGTTGAGTACCAGATCGAACGAGCGCGATGTCCCTCCGGCGATGTCCTGTTCGCCGTCGAACCCCACGTCCAGGACGCACGGCGTCCCCGAGTTCCCCAGGCACGCAGCGCCGCCGTTGATGCGAGCGCCGCCGGGGATGTTCGTCCCGTCACCGGTGCGGCGGATGGACGATGCGGAGGTGGGCGAAATCGCGACGGCGCCAGCGGTGGATGATTGCACCAGGAACGACAGATGCTTGATGCCCATATCGACGCCACGCGGCTCGATGACGAAGCGCATGGCGACGGCGTCTCCCTGCGTGAGTACCGCGGACGGCAGGGCGATGAGCGAGATGCGCGGACCCTGAAGCGCGGCATCAGGCGTAGCCTGGCAGCTCCGGGACGCGCTCGGCATCGGCGTTTCCACGCCCGCGCAGTCAGAGATCTTTGAACACGCTCGCGACTGCAGGCCGGACGCCGAGCAGGCGCTCCAGTCGTTGCAGGCCCAGACGTCCTGGGTGCATGAGGGCTGCGCCGGTGCCGGCGTCGCTGCCACGGGCGGTGTGACGGGCGATTTCGGCGCTTCCTCCGTATCGCCTTCAGTGCGGAAAGATTCGGCGTCGCCGATGCGTGGCGATGTATCAGCGCGGTGCGCTGCCGCAGAGACTTCCAAACCCTTGTCTTCGCCGATGGTGTCGTCATCCGCCGCGACCGTCGTCGGATTGAAATCGGTCTCATTGCTCACGTCCGCGCCGAGCGCGTACGCTGCGAAATC
>JBEEJS010000089.1:0-6080 GCA_041169025.1 Candidatus Parcubacteria bacterium | reverse complement strand
CCGTGGGCATGGACGAGAAGACGATCACGCGCTACATCGAAGCGCAAGGACTAGAAGACAAAGGGCAAACTCGGTTTGCTTGGTGAAGAAACCCCGGGGCTTGCCCCGGGGAGTGTCATTTCGGTCAAGCGCATGTTTGCAGCGATCGGAACGGCCAAACGCGCTTTGACACCCGCGGTACCCGCTGTTACGGTCACCGCGGACCATTTCGGCCAAAGGAGGTCTTCCATGACCCCGACACATGCGCTCCTCGCGCTCATCCCCATCGTCATCCTCGTCTGGCTCGTGCGGCGCGGCGTCCGACAGCGCCGCACCATGCTCGTCATGTTCGACCGCGCGGTCCGTGCCGGCGACGTGACCGATCTGCGGTTCGCACAGAGCGACGATACGCCCACGACGTCCATCTACGGCATCGAAGGCATGGTGCGCGGCGTCTCCTTCGTGTTCGAGGCGGTGGAAAAGCGGAACGGCGAGACGTACGGCCGTTACTCGCTCCGCATCATTCCGAATCCGTCGCTGTCCCGCGACGAGTACGGGTTCGGCGCCGAATGCATCGAAGGCGAAGACGACCAGTTGCCGCTCGCGCTCATGTTCCTGCGGCTGTGGCCGGTGGGAAACTATCCCTGCCCGGCGCTGCCGAAGGGTCGGGACGCGGGGCGTTGACTTTGGGGGCGAAATCGGCCACCATCAGCGCAGACCTTTACGGAAGGAACCACGCGATGACAAGGGAATTCCCACGACTCGGAGTTATCGGCACGAACACCGCGCTCGATGCGCCTGTCGCGGCCGCGAGCGCCCACGACCTGGCAGGCGGCGGCGGGTTCCACCGGGAACCCGGCATCGTGCAGTCGACCGCGCGCGGAGAGCGCGTGATGGATCCGCTCACGCGACTCTTCATGGAGCGCATCATTTTCCTCGGTTCGGAGGTGAACGACGTCGTGGCGAACTCCATCGTCTCGCAGCTGCTCTACCTGGAATCCGAAGACGACCGGAGTCCGATCACCCTCTACGTGAACAGCCCCGGCGGTTCCATTTCCGCAGGCACGGCCATCACGGACACCATGGAATACATCGCACCGCCCGTGCACACCATCGGCTTCGGCATGTGCATCAGCATGGGCGCATGGATACTGGCGGCGGGGGAAAAGGGACACCGTTCCTGCCTCCCGGGTACGTGCATCATGATTCATCAGCCCCTGAGCGGCGTCGGCGGTCAGGCCACCGACATCGAGATCCACGCCAAGCAGATCCTGCTCACACGCGAGATCATGTATCGGAAGCTGGCGACGTACACCGGTCAGCCGTTCGACAAGGTCGCGCGGGATTGCGAGCGAGATAATTTCCTTCGCGCGGAAGAAGCGATGTCATACGGCCTGATCGATGCGATCATGCCGTCACGCAAGGGCATGAGGATGCCGCAGCAATGAGTGAGGGGCCCCGCGTCACGCGGGGCCTTTTTTCTTGCGCGGGGCCGTCGCGCGCGAGCGGAACGAAAAACCCGCATGCCATCGAGTGATGGCATGCGGGCGTCGTGAGCGGGTCAGTACCCGTAGTACGCGTCGAGCTTGAAGGTGCTGGGCATGACGTCTTGTTCCGAGAGGAACGCGACCGTGCGCGCCACTTGCTCCGGCGCGATGAACCGCGAGACCTTCGCTTCGTACCGGCCGACGACCTCCTTGGAGAGGCCGGACCATTCGCGGGTATCGACGGGTCCGAGGAGCAAGTCGCAGACCGCCAGGTTCTTCGCGCGGTCGATGGCGTCGCCTCGATGCGCCTTCGCCTCACGTGCGTTGATGCTGTTCCCGTAATTGTGCAGGAAGGCGAAGGCGGCGGAGTAGAACGCGCCGCCTGGCAATCCGCGTTCCACGCACTGGCCGAGCAAGTTGATGATTTTTCCTTCCCGCATGCGCCAGGCGTTCCCGAAGCGCGTCGTGGCGTAGACGTGACCGCGGAGGAACGCCTCTGCTTTATCGTAGCCGTCGAAATCGAGATTGCCGCATTCGAGGAATGGGAAGGCTGCGGTCACCATGAGCCGGATGTCGCCGCCGATCGAGTCGAAAAGTTCGCGAACCTGCAGCAGATCGGTCAGGTCGCAACGAATGCCCTTGCCGGGCTGGTCGCGCTCCGTCGAGAAATAGGTCCACAAGACCTCGTGCTCGCGCGCGTGCAGTTCACGCACGATGGCGCTGCCGATGTCGCTTCCGCCGCCAATGACCAGGCATCGCATAGCTGTCTCCTTGCATACCGCACGAACGTCGCGCGGACCGGTGTTTGTATCAAAAATTCGGCGCTTTGTCAATCCTGGCACCCGCTGTTGACACCCCGCCCCCTGTGGACACCGCCCCGCTTGCGCCTCTCGCCCACGCACGTACAATGACCCCATATGGATACAGATAGACAACGCTTCGAACGGCTCGTCGGCACGGCGGTCATGGCGCTCCCGCAACGCATCAGGGACGTCTTGGAGAACGTCGCTTTCGTCATCGAGGACGAGGTGCGTGGCAAGAAGCGCGGCGAGCTGGCGCTCCATGCCGGTGAGTCCCTGCTCGGGCTCTATGAAGGGCCGTCGAACGTGGCGGGGGAGGCCTCACCGGCTGCGGCGTACCACCCGCAAAGCGTCACGCTGCCGTCCAAGATCACCATCTTCCGCCGGCCCATCGAAGCAATGGCCAGCGGAGACCTGCATGCGCTCGAAGCGCTCGTCCGCGACACCGTCTGGCATGAGGTTGGCCACCTGCTCGGGTTCGGAGAGACCGCTATCCGTGCGCAGGAGGCGCGACGCGGCCGGGTGACCGCAGGGAGCGCCGCCTGACGGCGCTCACCGATGACGTCTCAACCTAACTGATCCACCCATGGAACCCACGCAACTCCCGCCGGTGCCGCCTACCCCGGACCAGCGCCTCGCCGCCATGGAAGCGACGCTGGCGGAGGTCGCGGTATCGGTCCGCAAGATCCGCGCCTACATGTTCTGGACCGGCGTCGCCACGCTCGTCTTCTTCGTGCTGCCGCTCATCGGCACGCTTTTCGCCATCCCGTACATCATCAAGACGTACGCCGGCCTGTACAGCGGCCTGTAAACGAAACGCTATGGATTTTTCCGCACCCGCGTCACGCGAATCCCTGGACGCCGCCACGGCCGCGCTCACCGCGAACGGCTTCACCGTGCTCGTCGCGGAAAACGGCGCGGAAGCCAAGGAAAAGGCGCTCACGCTCATCCCGCAGGGCGCGCAGGTCATGACCATGACGTCGGAAACGCTCAAGCTGCTCGGCATCTGGACCGAACTGAACGATTCCGGGAAGTGGGACAGCGTCCGCGCGCGATTCGCCACCATGGACAAGGCGCGTGACCACCGCGAGATGCAGCGCCTCGGCGCCGCACCCGAATGGTCCGTGGGCAGCGTGCATGGCGTGACCGAGGACGGTCACGTGCTCATCGCCTCCGCCAGCGGCAGCCAGCTCGCCGCGCACGTCTATGGAGCCGATCACGTGTTGTTCGTCGTCGGCACCCAGAAGATCGTGCCGGACATGGCCACGGCCGAACGGCGCCTGCGCGAGCACACGTTCCCGCTCGAGGACGCCCGCGCCCTCAAGGCGTACGGCGAGCACAGTAGCATCAACAACGTCCTCCATATCTACAAGCCGCGCGCGGGGCGCATCACCATCCTGTTCGTGAAGGAGGCTGTGGGATTCTAGGGAAGCGGATGGTATCATGCACGGGATATGACCCGGCAGCGCATCATCATGACCTGCGCCATCGCGGTCGCCATCACGGCGGCCGCGTTTCTTGGCGTACGGTACGGCGTGCCTTCGCGCGTCATGCAATCACCCTCGTCCTCACGCGAGGCCGGTGCGCCGCCTGCGCCGCAGCCCGCCGCGAAAAGCGTCCGCGTGCCCATCCTCGTGTACCACAACGTCCGCCCCGCCCCACCGCGCAAGCTTTCAGCGCAGGACAAGCAATACGAAGTGACCCCGGCGGAGCTTGAAGCGCAGTTGTCCTACCTGCGCGACGAGCACTACACCGCGGTCACCATGGAGCAGATCGCGGCGGCCATGCGGGGAGGAACGCAATTGCCGGAAAAACCAGTCGCAATAACGTTCGATGACGGACGCGAGTCCCAATTCGTCAACGCCGCGCCGCTCGTCAAGAAGTACGGCTTCATCGCCACGTACTACGTCTTCACGAACGCCATCGGGCGTCCCAACTACCTCACCTGGGAGCAGCTGAAGACGCTCCAGTCCGACGGTAACCGCATCGAATCGCACACGCGGTTCCACCCGTTCCTCACCAAGGACTCCGATGCCGATTTGGAGGCGGAGATCGTCGGCAGCAAGAAGACGCTCGAGGACGGGCTCGGCATGCCGGTCACCTCGCTGGCGTATCCCTTCGGCCTGTACGACGACCGCGTCATCGCCAAGGTCCGCGCAGCAGGATATGACACCGCGCGGACGCTCCGCCAGGTGAATCTCCAGGACTCGGGAAGCGAGCTCCTGCTTGGCGGCCACATCTGCACCGGCAGCCTCAATGCGTTCAAAGCGTTACTCCAGAAACCATGAATCCCATCGTCCTGAACGATCCCGTCATCCGCCCGGAAACGTACCGCGAAAATCCCGCGTACATGCTTCGTGATTCCGTCGGGCAGAAGGGAGCGAAGATCGTCGGCAGGCCCGGGTGCTACGGCGCACGCTGGCAGCACGGTCCGCTCGTCGTGGAGCGCTACACCGGCGACGTCCCGCCCGTCTTGGAAGAGGACCGCGTCCCGCGCCTGGTGGTCTGGCAGCCGCTTCATCCTGCGCCGCGTCCCAAACGGTGGTGGTACACGCCGCCCGGCATGAGCGTGGGCATGACGGGATACGCGCCTGTCATCAAGGGAGAGGCGTACGACAAGCGTTGGTCCTCCAACGTGCGGCGCCAGGCGGCCAAGTTCCGCAAATCCGGCTGGATCATCCGCGAGGTCACGCCGGAAGAATACAAGACGGCGTACGACCGCTGCGTGCATCAGGACTTCATGCTCCGCGCGCTCTTCGCCGCCACCATCGACGTGAAGATCCAGGGTCATCCCGGGCTGGTCCGGCTGTACGGCGCGGCTCCTTCCCAGGACGCGCGCATCGAAGCGGGCTTCATCTGCGTGGACGTCCCGGAAACGATGGAGTCGCAGCACTACTTGTCTTTCATCTGCAAACCCGCCCTCGAGGTCGGCGCGGGCAGCGGTCTCATGGATCATTGGTTCCGTACCGGCATCGCCCGCGGCGTGCGTTACTTCGATTTCGGCATCTTCTGGCGCAAAGGCGACCCCAAGTCGTGGAAGGGGAACTCCCGTTTCAAGTCGTCGTTCGGGACGATCATGATGGATTATCCGTCGCCATACATGCGCTGGTATCGGGGGAGGGGGCTGTAGCCCGGCGAAGGGGCGGACCCGTTGACCACGCGTCAGTTCCGTGCTTTGATGCCCGTAGCTTCGCATCGTGCGAAGGAAGGAGGCGGACATGCGTCAGCTGTTCAGACGTTGCATGCGAGCCGTCCAACGGCTCCTGAAGATCATCGGCTTCGCGCGGTTGCGCGCGTTCTTCTCGCGGCGCGTGCTTGGCGAAAGTTCCTGGGAACGGGCCGTCGATACCGACATCAAGGGCATCTATTCCGTGGACATCCGCCGGCTTTCCGCCGGTGACGTGCTCACTCTGGGCTTCCCGGAGGAGGTCTCGGCGCGGATTCGCGTCATCCGGCCTTGGAAGCGGATCGCCACCGTCTCCTGGTATCGCGGGAACGTCCGCCTGGCGACGCACGGCGACCAGGAACAGGTCATCGTCGGCACGGTGCATCACCCCTATCCCGGCGTCATCATCCGTGGGTTCATGTTCGCTTATGAACGCACGGACAAGACGGACCCGCAGACCAGCGTCGACGACATCGTCTGGCTCGGGCTCAACGGCGTCATCCTGGATACGCATGACCGGGCGGTCGCCGCGTTACCCAAAGACGATGATGACCGGCCTTTGTACCACTGAACACCCCCGCGCCACTCTGAACAAGCGCATTGTTCACGCCTCTCACATCCGTGGGAGGCGTTTTTTCTCATGCGGAT
>JBEEJS010000088.1:0-2809 GCA_041169025.1 Candidatus Parcubacteria bacterium | reverse complement strand
AGAAGTACAACCGGCTGATGGAGATCGAGGAGGGGGAATAATGCTATGGAGAAACCATCGCACATCTTGCTTGATGGGACGCCGGATTGGCGGGATCAGATGAGCTGCTCGCGGCTGCTTGGAGTGGCCATGGTGCCGCTGGTGGCGGTGGTAGTGCTGGTGGCGGGGGCGGTGTTTCACTAGCGCATCGCGTTTGAACTCGATATACTTCCCTCAATATGGAAATCCTCCTCTTCCTCGCCGCCTGGCCCTTCCTCATCCTGGTCTGCGGCCTCCTCCTCGTCTCCGTGACGGACGTGTCGCTGAATCCCGCGTCCACTGGCGTGATGACGATCGCGCTCATCCTGCTGCTCGTCTACATGCTGTTCCGCTGGGCATCCGCGCCAAAGGCTACGGTACCTGTGCCGCCGGCCAAGCAGCTGCTTGAGCTCAAGAAGTCGCTGTACATGATCTCCATCGCGGGGCTCATGCCCCTCTTCGTGCGCTACCTGGTGCATGCGTTCGACGGCCTGCTCGCCTCGATGCTCCTCGCACTGGTCGCCGCGTTCGCCGCCGTGACGCTGGGCATGCAGGTGAAGGGGAACCGCGTGCTGTCGCAGGGCAGCATCGTGGGCGGCCTCATCGCGATCATCTACCTGTACGGCCGCCTGTGGGAGCTCGGCCAGGGCGCTCGCGTCATCGCGACGGCGGCGGGACTCGTCATGGCTATCGCGCTGGCGGTGGTGAAATTTAAGGACAAACTGTCATGAACGAAAAAGACACAACCGCGCTCCGTTGGACGTTCGGCCTCGTCATCTTCCTGTTCAGCCTCGCGCTGGCCTATTTTGCCGCGAGCTACATGGAGTCCTCGCATCTCCTTGATTACTGGCCGGCGCTCGCCGCGTTCGCCATCTGCTACGTCATCGTGGCGGTGCTGCTGTGGTCCGTATCCGCCGTCAGCATGGGCTTCCTGTTCAGCGCCGACGTGCTCATCCTGAACCTGCTCTTCGAGAACTACGGTAAGTGGAACGATGCCAGCAAGGCGGTGCTGATCGCCATCCTGCTCGTCATCCTCTACGTGGTGGCCGCCGTCCGGCTCAAGGACGACGAGATCAAGGCGTCGCCAATGTCGATGTAAGTGCGCATCCGGACCGTGGTCCGGGCATGGAACGCCGCCCCCTAAGGACGGCGTTTTGCGTTGCTTGCGCGCGCAGCACGGAAGACCCGGTGCGGGAGCACATGACTGTCCGCCCCGCCTCAAACGCGCTATACTGCACCCAGAATGTCCCTCTTCTCCGCATCGCAATCCGCCCCGAAACCCGCCCCACCGAAGCTCAATGTTGGCCCGGTGGTGCTTGCGATTCTCGACGGTTGGGGCGTGGCTCCGGCAGGGCCCGGCAACGCCATCACGGCCGCCAAGACGCCGTTCCTGAAGGAGGCGTACAAGAAGTACGCTCACTCCACCTTGCAGGCGCACGGCCGCTACGTGGGACTGCTCCCTGACCAGGAGGGCAACTCGGAAGCCGGGCACATGAACATCGGCGCCGGCCGCGTGGTGCGGCAGGATATCGTGAACGTCACGGAGGCCATCCGCGATCGGACGTTTTTCAAGAACGTCGCCTTCAAGGAACCCATCAAGCACGTGAAGAAGTACGGCACCGCCGTGCACCTCATGGGCATGCTCGCGGACAGCAATAGCGCGCACGCCGCGCCGGAGCACCTGTACGCGCTCTTGGACCTCTGCGCCGAGGAGAACGTGGAAAAGGTCTTCCTCCACCTCTTCACGGACGGTCGCGACTCGTCGCCGTTCTCCGCCGCGCACCTGCTCCACGAGACGGAGAAGCACATGCATCCGGGCCAGCGCATCGCCACCGTCATGGGCCGCTTCTACGCCATGGACCGCAACAAACTCTGGAAGCGCACGGAGCTGGCGTACGACTGCATCGTGAACGGCGAGGGCCTGGTGGCGCTCAACGCCCACGCCGCCATCCAGCACGGCTACAACCGCGGCGAGAGCGACGAGTTCATCCTGCCCACTGTCGTCACCGATGAGAAGCACGTGCCGATCGGCATGGTGCAGGACAACGACGTCATCTTCTTCTTCAACCTGCGCAGCGACCGTGCGCGCCAGATCACCAAGTGCTTCGTGCAGGACGACTTCGAGCGGATGAACCAGGGCGCGTTCAAGCGCAAGCGCATCCCGAAGAACACGCGCTTCACCGCCATGAGCGAATTCGGTCCCGATCTGGACAACGTGCTCACCGCGTACCCCAGCACCGAGATCCGGAACGGCCTCACCGAGACGCTCGCGCCGTACCGGCAGTTCTACCTCGGCGAGAGCGAGAAATACGCGCACGTGACGTACTTCTTCAACGGCGGTTTCCCGCAACCCACGTTCGGCGAGGAACGCATGCGCGTGCCGTCGCAGTTCGTGGCGCATCATGATTCGCGGCCGGAGATGCGCGCGCATCCCATCGCGAGCGAGGTGGTGCGGCGGCTCAAGAACGACCAGCATGATTTCATCTGCATCAACTTCGCGAACGCCGACATGGTAGGGCACACCGGCAACTTCCATGCCACGGTGCGCGCGGTGGAGGCGGTGGATGCGGCGCTGGCGGACATCGCGCGGCAGGTGCGCGCCAAGAAGGGCTGCCTGATCGTCACCGGCGACCACGGCAACGCCGAATCGAAACTGAACGTGGAGACCGGCGAGACCATGACCGAGCATACCTCCAACCCCGTCCCGTTCCTGCTCGTCTCCGAAAAGCTGAAAGGCGTGACGCTCGGCGACGGCATGCTGGCGGACGTCGCTCCCACCATCCTCGACATC
>JBEEJS010000087.1:0-7422 GCA_041169025.1 Candidatus Parcubacteria bacterium | reverse complement strand
CGCGAGTGGGTCCTGCCTCTCGCCGACCGGTACGAACCGCGGTTCGCCGCGACGCTGCGGCACCAATGCGACCTCATCGAGGCGAATGCCACGCGCGCCAAGGCGCAGGCCGAAGCGAACGCCGCGAAACCCGATTGACCATGTGACCGGCCTCCATCGCGGGGCCGGTCTTTCATTGCACGCCTGTCGCGCCACGCCTCGCGGACGGAGACGAAAAACGCCGGCCCCCATGAAGGGAGCCGGCATTGCATGCGGACGAACCGCGCGTCAGACCGTTTCAACGTATTGCTGGCGCCCCGGCCCGACGCCGACGCCCACAACGGGGATGCCGAGCGAAGACGAGACCATGAGCACGTACTTCTGCGCGTTCAACGGCAGATCCTCGAAGCGTCGGCAGCCGGAGATGTCCTCCTGCCAACCGGGAACGACGGCGTAGACCGGCGTCGCTTCGCGCATGACGCGACCGGTGAGGGTCTCGTATCGCGTGATGCGGCGACCGTCGAACTCGTAACCGATGCAGACCTTGATCTCGTCCATGCCGGATAGCACGTCCAGCTTGGTGAGCGCGATCTCGCGCACGCCGCCGAAGTGGCAGTTGGCGCGGAGCTGCACCAGATCGAGCCAGCCGCAGTCTCGCGGGCGGCCGGTGGTGGAGCCGAACTCGTGCCCTTGCACGCGGAGCCATGCGCCGACATCGTCGTCGAGCTTGGTCGGGAACGGGCCCGCTCCGACGCGCGTGACGTACGCCTTGGCGACGCCGATGACGCGCATGTCGTAGATGCCGTAGCTCATGGAAACGCCGGCGGCGGTGCAGACGGACGACGTGGTGTACGGCTGCGAACCTTGCAGCACATCCAGGCCCACGGCTTGCGCCCCCTCGAAGAGCACGCCATCGCCCGCCGCGAGGAGCTCGCGCACGATGCGGCGGGTGTCACCGAGGAGCGGGACGATGTCCGCGCTGCGCTGCATGCACCACTCCACGGTCTCTTCGAGCGAGGACGGATCGTAGCCCAGGTGGCGCGCCACGGCGGCGCGCTCCTCGTAGAATCCCCGCTCGGTGAGCGCGGCACGGATGCGCGGCGCGCTGGTGAGGTCGCCGAGCTTGGGTGCGCGGCGCGACGCCAGATCCTCGAAGCCCGGCCCGATGCCGCGCTTGGTGGTGCCGATGGCGCTGCCGCCGGAACGCGATTCGCGACCCGCGTCGATCACCTTATGGATGGGAAGCGCGAACGGCGCGGAGCGATCAAGCACGACGGTGGCGCCATACGTCTCGGCGACCTTGCATTCCTTGATGACCTCGCCCAGATCCGCCAAGCAGTTCGGCCCGAGCATGTTGATCATGCCCGGATGCGCGATGCCGCTGGGAAGCGCGTGCGTGGCCAGCGTGGATCCGTCCGGAAGGATGATGGTGTGGCCGGCGTTGCTGCCGCCGTTGAAACGGACGACCGCGGCGCCGCGTGGCGCGATGCGATCGACGACCGCACCCTTGCCTTCGTCACCGAACTGGAGGCCGACGACGACGGAACTGACGCCTTGCGACGGGGCGTTTTGAGGTGAAGACATCGGAAAGGACTCCCGCGTTTTTGCGCGAACGAACGCGCGGCTGCCGTGGTGGCGGCCTGTAGCGGTGTATCACGGCGCGGAGGCGGGGTCAACGGGCGCCCCTTACCGGAGCGGCATCTCGAACCAGAACGTGCTCCCTTTGCCTTCCTCGGACGCGAACCCGATGCTTCCGCCTTGCTGCTCAACGAAATACTTCGCTATGTACAGTCCGAGCCCGGAGGCGTTCGGCGACGCGGCATGCGCGTTCGATGCGCGGAAGAAGCTTTTGAACACGCCGGTCTGCTCGAGCGTTGGGATGCCGATGCCGGTGTCCGTGATCTCAAATCGCAGGGCATCCTCCGACGCAATGAGACGCGCGGTGATACTGCCTTTGGGCGGAGTGTAGATGACGGCATTCTGGACCAGCTTCTCGAAGACGGTGCGCATCCGATCCTGATCCGCTAGCACGGTCGGCAACGCCTTTTCCGGCGCGAGGTATTCCAGGGCGACCTTGCGTTCGGCAGCGCGCGCCATGCTCGCGCCGATGACGGACCGAAGCAGCCCCTCCATGGAGACGTCCGCTTTCGAGATCGTGATGCGGCCCTCCTCGATATCAAGGGCCGTGAGCAGGTCGTCGACCCGATCCGTCAGTTCGACGTCGGTATCGCGCGCCATGCGGATGAACTCCCGCTGCTCGGGCCGCAACGAGCCGAGATGATCGGCGAGCAGCGTCTCCAGGTTCGACCGGATGGCGTTGAGCGGCGCGTGGAACTGATGGGAGACGATGCGGATGAATTTCTCCTTGAGCGCGCCGAGTTCCTTGATGCGGGATTCGGACTTCATCCGTTCCGTCACGTCGCGGATGACGACCACCCATCCCGATTGCTCGCCTTTCTCGTCCGTCAGCGTGGAAAACCTGAATTCCGCGGGAAAGATCCGACCATCCTTGCGCCGCATGTCCCATTCGATGGCCTCGTTCCGCAGCGCGAACCCTTCGCCGTAGGCGTAATCGCCGAAGCGTTTGAAGTGTTCGGCGTCCACGTGCAGCATTTCCGACGACTTGCCGAGCACCTCGTCGAGACGATAGCCGAACATGTCCTCGGCGGAACGGTTCATCTCCGAGATCACGCGGTCAGGCGAGATCACGAAGACCGCGTCCCGTTGCGAATCGAACACCGCCCGCGTCCGCGAATACGCGTTCGCGAGCTTGACCTCGCCCTCCTTGCGATCCGTGATGTTGTCGAGGACGGCGACGAAACAGCCTGGTTCGGCCTGATACACGGAGATGTACAGCCAGCGCTTCAGCGGTTTGACGTAGCTCTCGAATTTTTCCGGAATGCCCGTCGTCGTCACCCTGCCGTACGTCTTGATGAGCTCGGGATTCACCGTGCGGATGGTCGGAATCACGTCGGCGCCGTTCTTGCCATCGACGCCCTTCAGCCCGGTCAACCGTTCGAACGCCGCGTTGGTCTCGAGATACGTGAAATCCATCGGGATATCGCCTTCGAAGATCATCCGGCAATGCGCGAGACCGAACTGCAGGTTCTCGAACAGCAGCCGGTAGCGGGATTCGCTCTCCCGCAACCGCGCATCGAACTCCTGCTGATCGGTCACGTCGCGCAGGACACCGACGAAATGATCCACGTCGCCATCCTCGTTCAGGACGGGAATCGTCTTGCTCCGGATCCATCGGACGGCGCCGTCGTACCGTTTGGCACGGAACACCGGTTCCTGCGATTCCGGCAGCGGCGCGCGTTTCTCTTCGACGCGCTTCAGGAACATGCGAAGCGTCGACAAGTCTTCGGGAAACACGGCGTTCACGATCGGCGACGGATCCTCGCGAAGCAAGGGCGACGGGACCCCGAGGAACGTCGAAAACACGGGACTCAAGTAGTGCACGTCGCGGAGATCCGGGGAAATGGCGATGAAAGCGTCGGAGATGGAATCCATGATCTCCGTGACTTCGTCCCTCGCGCCCTGCAGCTCGGCCAAGGCATTGCTCGTCTGGAAATGGTTCAGCTCGGTCTCGGCCCATGCGGCGAATCCTTTCAAGTCATCGCGCTCCGCCGCCGAAAAATCCTTCGGGACGAGACCTTTGACGCAAAAGACGCCGACGCGCTTCCCGTCGACGCTGAAGAGCGGCACGCCCGCGTAGAACCGTATGCCGTCCTCCGTGACGAGCGGGTTGTCCGAGAACCGCGCATCCTTTGACGCGTCGGGAACCACCAGCATCTCCGGTTCAAGCAGCGCATGTCCGCAAAACGACGCAGCACGATCACCCTGCGTCCCGGTCAAGCCGTAGCAGGATTTGAACCACTCGCGGCCGGAATCGACGAGCGTGACGGTTGAGATGGGCAAGTGAAAATGCGTGGCAGCGAGCCTCGTGATGCGATCGAATCGCTCCTCAGGCGGCGTATCCAGCAGCGCGAGCCTTCGTACGGCCGCGAGCCGCTCGTGTTCGTCCTTCGGGATGGGAGCGTTCAGCATACTCATCGTGTTTACGATAGCTGGAGCATACACCCAAATACCGCATTTCGCGATGATCATTCCCGATCCGACGCGCACGGTCGCACGCTTTACCGTGGCAAGACGGTCATCGGATCCACCCAACCGGAGAGATCAGCACGCTTCGAGACGTACCCGCGAATGTCGACTGCCTTCCCGAGATGGATGCCGAGATGGAGATGCTTTCGTTCACCGTCGGTTTCGACGGAGTATCCGCGGCCAAGCACGCCGATTCTTTCACCTACGGAGATTTGATTACCTTTACCCGCCGCGATGCTCGCGAGCTTGAGATGTCCGTACACGACCGTCACGTCACGGCCACCAATGACGCAGGTTTGCACGGCGATGCCGCCATAACCGGACGCGGTGCGTTTTTCCAGGAGCGATCCGTCGCAGATGGCCGTGACGGGCACGTCCTGTTCCTGCTCCGCTTCGGTCGTTTCGAAATCGGTGCCAGTATGATAACCGGCGAACCGCTCCGGCTGCACCGGGGAATCCTTTGGAGTGATGCGGATGCCGAATGGTTTTTTGGTGACGCGCGTACCCGCGTTCGCGATGGGGTTCGCGACGTCAGCACGTGGTGCCGGCTGCGGCGACGCGACGTCAACGGGGTGAGCGTCGTTTGCGCGCGGGGGCTTCGAGACGGACACGGCATACGTCCCTACGGCGCCAAGCGCAAGCAGGATGGCGACGGTACCGATGGCGTAGCGCGATGCATGCATATGCATGGACGATAGCACAGCCTTTTGCGTCACGATACGCGAACACAAGGAATCGCGGTCGCCGGGGGTTGCGTTCAGAGTTGTAGCGCGATCCGGTCAGCATCGCCCATCCGCGCTCCGCCCCCAATCGATTTCCTTTTCCCCGCGCGCACGCAGGTACGCGTTCGCCTTGCTGAACGGCTTGCTGCCAAGGAAACCGGCGTATGCCGAAAGCGGACTCGGGTGCGCGGACGTCAGTACCAGGTGCCGCGCGCGATCGATGAACGCGCCTTTCTTCTGCGCGTACGCGCCCCAAAGCACGAAGACCAATCCTTCTCGCCCGTCGTTCAGCGCGCGGATGATGGCGTCAGTGAATTCCTCCCAGCCTTTCTTCTGGTGCGAACCGGCGCGGCCGGACTCCACGGTGAGCGTCGCATTCAGGAGCAGCACGCCTTGCGCGGCCCAGCCGGTGAGGTCTCCCGTCGTCGGCGGTTCCACACCGAGGTCTGCGCGGAGTTCCTTGTAGATGTTCTGCAGGCTCGGCGGCAGCGGCACGCCGGGCGGCACGGAAAAACTGAAGCCATGCGCCTGGCCCGGACCGTGATACGGATCCTGGCCGAGGATGACCACGTGCACGTCTTCGAACGGCACCGCGTCCAGCGCGGCGAAGATGTTCTTGGGCGCGGGATACACGCGCTTCCCCTTCTGGTATTCCGCGCGCACGAAAGCGGCCAGTTCCTGGAAGTAGGGCTTGGCGAATTCAGGAGCGAGGCGGGATTTCCAGGTGGGGTGGAGTTTGGGGTCCATGATCAGTCAATGATGCGGATGATGCGGTTCAGGACATGACCGTACATGTTCATGTCGAAGCCGGGACCGTACGTCTGGGTGAACGTGATGAGACGGAGCTCTTTGGCGGAAACACCCATTACGAAATAATCGGTACGCACGCCGGAAGGCGCGCTGAAATCTGTCGTCGTCTGACATGGCTCGAAGAACTCCGGAAATGCAGTGTTCTTGTAAGCGACCTCGGCAGTGACATAACAACCGTTCACCAGATATGCATCGCTCGGCCGTAATACGCGGCCGATTACCTTCGGGACGTACGGGCCGGTAACAGGATGCGTCACGGAAGGACCGCCAATTACGACAGAGTCAGTAACCCAATCATTCGTCGAGATTTGCACTGGAATCGAAACGAGAACGGGCAGCGGTTTAACCGTACGAGGTTTCGTCGTGACGGCAACGGATGCATTCTCGACCTGTGTCGCGGGGCTCACCATCTTTTTTGCCGAAGCATCCCCTTGCATGGATTCGCTCGAAGCAGTTCCAAAGCTCAGAATCATCATTGCCAACTCACGACTGAGTCGTAGCAGATCAGCATCATACCGTTTGCTGATATCCGGCTCACGTCGTAGTGCACGCGCGGCATCGATGGCAAGGCGCGCATCCGCGCGCTGCCGGTCATTCGAGATTTCGGCGGGCGGCTCCACCCGCATCTGACCCGTGGCCGGATCGGTGGGGTAATCGTTTCCGTCCGGCAAGAACGGAAAACCGAATCGGTTCTGGGCGTTCACGTTCGCTGCATACTTCTTTTCCAGGTGCAGCATGTGCACGATCCCGCCGCGCAGCGCGCCATTATTTCGGATGACAATCGTGGCTTGAGCACCCTTTCGAGTCGCAACAACCGTGAACCCCTCATCTGACGCGCGGAGTTCCGAAAAATTTATGCTCGGATCTTCTGCCGGCGGCAGCTCGTTCGGCGCCATCGACATCGACAAAAGGACGCCCAGGAGTGCCGCTGCACATGCCGCGCATACGACGGCGTGCATGCGCATGACGGATCCTTGCCGATCCACTGGCAAGCGCTGAAGAAGATACGCCAACACGCCGGTCAGGATGACGGGTGCGACCATGACGACTGGCGACGGGATTTCCGTTCCGCTCAATACGATGAGGTGCGTCGCGATGAGGTCTACGATCCACAGGCAAAGATAGCCGATGACCAAACGCTTGCGGAGCACCGCGTCGCGTACCCAGAGAGTGACAAGGAAGAGCGACGCAAACCCCACGCCCACCACGCCAAAAAACGTCCCCGACCCCTCATAACCGGGAAGGCCACCGAAATCAACCGGGAGCGGAACCATCATGCCGACAGCGAACCCCGCAAATGCACCGAAGAACGAGAAGAGTGAACCCGCGATGACAAAAATGGGCACGGACAAGACTGCTGTTGTACCGGGTTCTATGCGGGTGCGGAGGATGGTTTTGATTTTCTGGAAATCCATAGGGTTTGTACCATGCAACCACCTTATCACTTTGTGAGAACAAAAAAACAGGAGAGCGTTAGCTATCCTGATTTTTGGCAGGGGTGCCAGGAATTGAACCTGGTCTATTTGTTTTGGAGACAAATGTGATACCGGTTCACTACACCCCTCCGTGTTCGGCAAAGGCATGGTACATGGCGGAAAGCCTTCTGGCAAGACTGGCGTCATAATACCGCACGGTTATGCAGCCTTGATAGCCTATGCGCACGCGAGTCCCCGAATGCGGTTTGAGGTACGGTTTCGTGAAGCGCTTTTCCGAAATGCCGGTCACTCGGGACCAATATCGAGTCTGCTTTTCGGCATCATGATATTCATGCACGTGTAGCAACGCGCGAAAACGCGCATCATCA
>JBEEJS010000086.1:0-6239 GCA_041169025.1 Candidatus Parcubacteria bacterium | reverse complement strand
CTTGCCGAGCTTGGTGATGCCGGCCACTATTCCCGCCACGTCGTCGCCGAAGTCCTTGCGGATGTCCGCCACCGTCTTCTTGGTGTCTTCCGGCACGTCATGCAGGAGCCCCGCGATGACGATGTTCACCGGGAAGCGCATCTCCGCCAGGATTTCCGCTGCGGCGAGCGGGTGGGTGATGTACGGCTCGCCGGAAGTGCGCGTCTGCCCCTCATGCGCCTCGCGCGCGAAATCGAACGCCAGCCGGACCATGGTGAGGTCGGCGTTGGGGTCGTAGGCGTGGATCTTGCGGAGGAGGTTTTCGGGGTTCGGCATGATGATGGCGGTGGACTGCGTCCGTGGTGAAGGGGCGCCGCGGTGCGGGGGTATTCCTCTAAGTTAACGCCAGGGGCGGGGGATATGCAACTCTATTGTCTTGGCTTGACTGTATGCCCCCCCACCGTATACTCCGGCCAGCCGTAGGATTGGCTTACGGTTCGTTCGATGGAGAACGTCATGAATCGGTCGATATTTCTCATGGTTGTCACCTTCGCGGGTGGCTGTGTTATACAAGGGTGCGCTGCAGACACCACCAGCACGCAAGAATCGAAAGGAGAAACTCTTGCGCAGTTGACGGTCGGCGAGTCAGGCATACAGTATGCCAACCTCGACGTTCCGGAGACGCTTCCGGTAGGGCCGGCGGGCCTCTTCGCTACACGTGACGGCTTCGCTGTTCCCGACAATGCGCAGGGCGCGATTGTCCTGCTGGACCGGCAATTCGGTGTACGGAAAGCAATCAGCTTCCGGGGCCAAACCCGCGGCATACTCTCGGTAACTCAAGACGGCGAAGACATCGTCGCTCTGGATACTGTCTCTGACAGTCCAAAGCTGCTCCGGTTCTCGCCACAAGGCACAATCAAAAGCACTGGCGTTTCATTGGAGGCAAATGTCGCTCCAACTGGGATAAGACAGGATGATCTAGGCCTTGTACTGGAATATTCCGGCGGTGATTCGCTTTACCGTGTCGTCGACGGAGGCGACTCTGCGGAGATGGCCGCCATCGATGGATATACGTGGAATGGCGTGAAATTTTCCGTAGGGAAGATGGTCGACCCAGAGCTTCATGAGCGCGTCATCCACGTCGGTGAGGCTGTGGGCCTCGTCCGCGTGCCGAATCAACTTGGCGCGACACACATAGTCGGTTCTGACGGTGAAAACGGGGTCTATGTCCTCGTGGAGGATGTGGCTCTGACTGACAAAGTCACCGTCAATCAGTCCGTTTGGCATCTGGATGCTTCGGGGAAAACCGTCGGTGTTTCAATGGTGCCTCTGGAAATGGCGGAGGTGCACATGTTGCCCAGCGTCGCCATAGACGGCATCGGCAAGCCGGTGGTCATGGTTCCATTGCGTGCTTCGATCAAGTTCCTTCGCGCGGCAACGTTGCCTGCCAATACCATATTGGATCTCAAGCCGGTGAAGTTCTCAGGTTTGACGAAAGACGCCTTTGGAGATGGTCGAGTTGGCGCACTGACGCAAAACCTGATCACCTACAACGGCTCATGTCTTTCTTCGTCCCAAATGGTGAGTAATGCTCAGGAATATGCCAACGTATCCTTGAGCTATACGAGCAACAACATCAACAATAATGGCACGTGCACCACGCGCCAGAAGCCAGCCTACCTCGGCAGTCCTGGCACATACTCTTCGGTCAGCTATGACTGGGGCGGATGGGATACGCCAAGCGCATATTCTTCTGCACTTGCCGGTGGCGGTAAGGCTGGAAACCTCAACACAGCCTCCTCCCTCTCGTGTTCATACGGCGTGGACTGCTCCGGCTTTCTCACCCGCGTATGGGGCTTCTCGGATTGGAAGCGCAGTACGAGTGATATCCCGGGCGGAGCGACATCAAAGGGTCCCGCGTACGGTCCAGGATACTTCGTTGGTGACGCATTCAATCTCGTGGGTGTCCACACCGTCATGTTTGCGGGCCTATCGGGAAGCGGCCTCATGATATGGGAGGCGTCCGGTGAGCCGTACGCAAAGGTCGTGAATCGCTACTCGAACTGGTCATATCTCTCGGGATACAGTTCATGGCGCAGCCTCACGAGCTGTAACTAAGACGCTACATCGGGGCCGAATGCGTTTGCATTCGGCCCCCTTTCAAACTACAATACCAGATGATTCACCTCGAGAAGTTCATATGAAATTACGCCAATTCATTCCGGTCGTTTCGATAGTGCTGGCCCTCGCCGTAGCCTTTTTGACGGGTTTTCTTTCGGGAAAGAATCAAGCCAATTCGCTCGCGACTCCGATCGCATCAGAGGATCAGCATCAGACGCGTGCTAAAACGGGCAGCGCGGTGCTCTTTGGAAAAATCAGTTCGATTTCTTCCAAAGAAGCCACCTTCACCCTCACTGAATGGGTGAACGGATCGGATAACCAAGAACAAGTCGCTCTTGAGCTTGGAAAATGTTCTTTGGAGAAAATCGAAAACGATGAGTGTTTGCCAAACGGGTTCATTATGCGTGATTCTCAAAAAATGATGACGTTACCTGTCGCGGGCAATGTTAAGGTGCACATCGTAGTACATTCGGATGCCGAAGACGTGAGTATCGTTGATTTGGTCGCTAAAGTGAAAAGCGGAGAGATCGCGACGGGTACTCCCTTCACATTCACCACTATTCACGGAGCAATCAGCGACGTCAGGCAGCAGTACATTCCGTAGACTCCCGCGCATTGCTTGAGACTGCATCCTGCGCGTGAGCTGTCTCGCCGTGTTCGGTTAGAGCACGGTATGGGTTGTCACATCGGCCGTGGGCCAAAACGAAAACGCCTGGCCTCCGTAGCCGGGCGTTTTTTTGTACATATTGTCCGTGCGCGTGTCTTCGAAGAACATGGCACTTATTCAACATCACTCTTCTTCGGCACCGCCTTCTCGAAATCGCACTCCTTGTTTGCGCACTTCGCCACGTCGCCTTTGGCGAACACCAGCAGGTCCGAGCACTTGGGGCAGACCTCGCCCGTGGGCTTGCTCCAGAGCGCGTGCTTGCAGTCCGGATAGCGGGAGCAGGCGTAGAACGGCTTGCCTTTGCGCGTCTTCTTCTCGATGATGTCGCCCTCCTTGCACTCCGGGCACTTGGCGCCGGTCTTGCGGAGCATGGGCTTCACCGTCTTGCAGTCAGGATAGTTGGAACAGGACATGAATTCGCCGAATCGTCCGCGCTTGATCATCATGGGCGATCCGCACTTGGGGCACTTCTCCGCGGCCACGATGGCTGCTTCCTCCGGCGTGGGGCCGGTGCCGGGCATGGGGCGCGTGGTCTTGCAGTCCGGGAAGCCGGTGCAGGCCAGGAACTTGCCGAAGCGGCCGAACTTCACGATCATCGGCTTGCCGCATTTCTGGCAGACCTCGTCCGTGGCCTGCTCGGTGATGTCCTTCTTGTCGATTTCCTTGTCCTTGGCTTTCAGGTTGGCGTGGAAGGGGACGTAGAAATCGCGGACGACCGGCACCCAGTCGCGCTCGCCGTCGGCGACTTCATCGAGGTGCTCTTCCATGCGCGCGGTGAAGGTGAGGTCCACGATATCGGGGAAGTGCTGCACCAGGAGATCGTTCACCAGGAATGCCAGCTCCGTGGGCTTCAGTTTGCGCTGATCCTTTTCCACGTAGCCGCGATCGACCACGGTGGAGATGGTGGGCGCATACGTTGACGGGCGGCCGATGCCGTTCTCTTCAAGCATCTTCACCAAAGAAGCCTCCGTGTATCGTGGCGGCGGTTCGGTGAAGTGCTGCTTGGGTTCCACGGTTTCGGCTTTGAGCGTCTCGCCGTCGGCGATTTCCGGCAGCAGGTTCTCCTTCATGTCGGTCTCGTATACCGCAAGGAAGCCCTTCTTCTGGATGGTGGAGCCGGTGGCGCGGAAACCGTACTTGGGAGCGCCAGGCGCGATGGCGTCGATGCTGACCGAGACGGTGAGCAGTTCCGCATCCGTCATCTGCGAGGCGATGGCGCGGTTCCAGATGAGCTCGTACAGGCGAGCCTGACGATCATCAAGATGCTTGGCGGCCATGTCCGGCGTGAGGCGCGCATCCGTGGGGCGGATGGCCTCGTGGGCTTCCTGCGCGCCTTTGGATTTGGTCTTGTAGCGGCGGGCTTCCTCCGGGAGCGCGCCTGCGCCGAGATGCGCACCGATGTACGCGCGCGCATCCGCGATGAACTTCTCCGAGAGGTTCACGCTGTCCGTGCGCATGTAGGTGATGAGACCGGTTTGGCCGTTCTCTCCCAGCTCGACGCCTTCATACAACTGCTGCGCCAGCATCATGGTCTGCTTGGCGGAATAGCCCAGGCGGTTGTTGCCTTCCTGTTGGAGCGTGGAGGTGGTGAACGGCGGGTGCGGGGAGCGCTTGGAGGTCTTGCGGTCCACTGATTCCACCGTCCACGCGGCCTTTTCCAAATGCGAAACCACCGCGGCCGCGCCGCCCGCTTCCTTGATGGCGAATTTTTCCAGCGTCTCGCCATCCTTCTTTACCAGCTTGGCCAGGAATTGCGTGGTGTCGCCCTTCAGCTTGGCGACCATCGCCTCGATGGACCAGTATTCCTCCGCGACGAACTTCTGGATTTCGCGCTCGCGCTCCACGATGATGCGTACGATGACGGATTGCACTCGGCCGGCGGAAAGCCCGCGCGCCACCTTGCGCCAGAGGAACGGGGAGAGCTCGTAGCCCACCAGGCGGTCCACGATGCGGCGCGCCTGCTGCGCGTCCACCATCTTCATGTTGAGGTCGCGCGGATGCTCGAGCGCGGCCTTGATGGCGTCCTCCGTGATTTCATGGAAAGTGATGCGGCGGATGTGTTCCTTGGGGACCTGGAGCAGCGCCTGCAGGTGCCAGGAGATTGCTTCTCCTTCGCGGTCTTCATCAGATGCGAAATACACCATGCCCGCTTTTGCGGCGGCACGCTTGAGTTCGCCCACGACCTTCTTGGCCTTGGTGGGGATGATGTATTCGGGGACGAAGCCGTGCTCGGTGTCCACGCCGATCTTGTTCTTGGGGAGATCGCGGACGTGGCCGAAGGACGACAGGACAGTGAAGCCCTTGCCCAGGAATTTGGAGATGGTCTTGGCCTTGGTGGGGGACTCGACGATGACGAGCGCGGAGCCTTTCTTCATGGGGGCCGCGCGGGTCTTTGCTTTCTTTGCGGTTGCCTTGGCTTCGGTAGCGGCTTCCGTTTCCTTCGCGGATTCAGCGATGTTTTCAGTTGCGATGTCGTTCTCCGGTTCGGTCTGAGGTGCTGGCTTCTTCATATATATAGAAGGACGGTATACGAGGTCGGGGTGAGCTGTCAATTCCGGATGCTTCCTTTAAGAGCGAGCGATGACAGCGCTGCCGCTACGTTACGCGCCGGAAGCGCTGTCTGCGCGGCGATCTCGTCCGGGTCGCGCAGGCCACGGGAGAGCGCGTCGAGCACCGCGCATTCTTCTTGTGTCAGCGGTGCGCCGGTGGAGCGCGTGCCCGCACCAGGGAGCGCGTACCCGAGCGCGTGCAGGATGAACTCCGCATTGAGCGCGGGCGCCGCTCCCTCGGAGATGAGCTTGTTCGTGCCCTGCGATGCGTCGGAGGTGATGGGGCCGGGAACCGCGAAGACGTCGCGACCCTGCTCCAGCGCCATGCGCGCGGTGAAGAGCGCGCCGGAGCGCAGCGGCGCTTCCACGATGAGTGTCGCGCGCGACATGCCACAGACGATCCTGTTACGCGCAAGGAACTGACCCTTCCAAGACGGCGTGCGCGGCGGGTATTCCGAAATGATGGCGCCGCCGGAGGCCAGGATGCGGCGCGCGAGGCCGAGGTTGGCGGGTGGCGTGACGTCTTCGTCAGGGATGCCGCCCGCAAGCACGGCAATTGTCGCGCCATGCGACGCCAGCGCCGCTTCGTGCGCTGCCGCATCCACGCCGAGCGCAAGGCCGGAAACGATGGGAATGCCTGCTGCCGCAAGCGGGCCGACCAAGGCGTGCGTGGCTTCTTCGCCATAGCGGGTCATCTTGCGGGTGCCGACGGCGGCCACATGGTCCGCGCGTGCCAGGAGTTCCGCGCGGCCGCGGACGTAGAGCTGGCGCGGCGGGTCGGGGATATGGCGCAGCAGCGGCGGATAGCGGGGGTCGCGCTGCGGGATGACGGTGATGGCGTCGTACATGGCGGCGGGGGTGACATGAAAAGCGGCGCGACCATACGCGCGGCGCGGGACGCTGTCAAATGATGTTCAGGCGAG
>JBEEJS010000085.1:0-5347 GCA_041169025.1 Candidatus Parcubacteria bacterium | reverse complement strand
AACGTCGCGCTGGAGGAGCTGGAAGGCCTGCGCGCCCAGGGTGGACACGTAGATGATGCGCTTGTCGTACGACCAGTTCTTGGTCGAATACTCCCAGGCCGCCGACCCCTTGTCGTCGGTGATGAAGTACTTGGCCATGGGGCGATCGTCGCCCTGGCCGACGGCGGTGGTGTAGAAGCCGTCATTGCGGAAGACGCGGAACCAGTTCTCGCCGTAGTTCTTGTTCAGCCAGAACAGCGTCTTGCCGGAGAAGGCGTAGTTGGAAACCTGCCACGAAGCCAGGCGCTTCACGCCGTTGGCGTCCTTCACCATGAGGTTGTAGGCGCCGGAAGCGGAAGGCTGCGAGGTCCAGGCGATGCGGCCCTGACCGACCACCGGGTGGCGGTCGTCGTAGGAGTTGTCGGAGACCTTGGTCACGGCATCGCCGTTCCAGGAATAGATCTCGCGATCATGGCCGTCATTCATTTCCCACGCCACGGTGCCGTCAGCGACGTCATAGTCGCCCTTCACCGCTTCCACGAAGCCGGAGGTATCGCCGCTCCACTCGGTGGACGGCATCTCGGCAAGAAGCTTGGTGGTGACGGAATCAAAAGCATACAGACGGCGTTTGGTGCCGGCGGTATTCAGCTCGGTCCAGGCGACGAGGCCCTTGTCGAGCTTGTAGGACTCGATCTTCCAGTCAGCCGTGTTACGGGCGAGCGTGGAGACGGTCCAGTCGCCCTGGGTGGCGTTCGACGGGGGCAGATCCGCTGCGCGGGCGCCAAAAGGGGCCACCACCGACATGATGGTGGTCACCGAGGCAAGCGCAAGGACCAGGTTTTTCTTGAAGTTGGTCATAGGCAAAGTTAGGGTTACGTCCTCCTTTATATCACAATTTCGGCATTTTGTCAATGGTCTTTGACGATATTCGACTTGCTTATTTTTGGCTTAAATTAGATGAATTTGTGGTGACCCTCTGCAATCAACAGTAGCGTGACCTTATCCCGTCTTATCCAAGCAACTCATTGACCTGCACCAAAAAACGCGCTATACACCAATTACGCACATTCAACCCAAGGACATATCATGCTCATCGAGGGCTGCATCTGCTGCCATCATCACGACCACGGCACCCCCGTCGCCACGCGTCTCACCATCATCACCCAAAGGACCGTTCCACCGAGCGGCGGTAACGGCACATTTCTGGCCTACGTGAAGGAACGGCCGAACACCCTGTCGGAAACCGGATGCAGGGAGGAGGTCGCGCTCGGGCTGCTCATGCTCAAGCTGATGCATGCGTTCAATGGATCGGCCATCATGCTCACCTACGTCAAATTCGATCCCATCTACCTGGGCCGCGAGGAAAGCGCGCCATGAGCGGCATCCGCTACCCATACATCCCCGCAGGTCGCCGCATCGAATACGCCGGTGACGACAACCCGTGGATGATGATCGCCCGCCTTTACGCCAAGGACGAATCAAAGGATCCGTTCATGCCGGTCGGCGCGGTCATCGCGTCGGCATCGGATCACGTGATCGCCTGCGGCGCGAACGAAAGCGCGTATCACCGCGTGCACGGCTGCGAGCGCATCAAGGCCGGAGCCCCCGTCGGTACGGCATACGAGACCTGCGAAGGATGCAGCCATCGCCACCACGCCGAGATGGTCGCCATCGAGCACGCGCTTGCCGCAGGCAAACGGGACATGCTCGACGGCGCGACCATGTACGTCTGGGGTTACTGGTGGTGCTGCAAGGACTGCTGGGACCGCATGACGGAGCTCGGCATCACGCGCGTGGTCCTGCTCACGGGCAGCGAGAAGCTGTTCAACCGATCGCATGAGGACAACGTCGTCGGTCACCCGTTCGACGAAGCGGACTTCTGAACTGAAAAACCGGCCTTCTAGGCCGGTTTTCGCTAAGTGCGCGCGGTCACGTCAGCTCACGCTTTCTTGGAGGGCCACTTCTCGCCGTGCAGCCGATCCACTTCGTCCTTGAGTTCGCGCATGCGCAGCTCACGGCCGACCATGAACTTGTTCAGGCGCTCGATGACCACGAGGTTGCGGCTGATCTCGGCGGTCCGCTCCTCCACCTTCTTCTCGAGACCCTCATACGACTCGCGGAGCCGCGCGGCCATGCTGTTGAACCGGCTCGCGAGCATGCCGATCTCGTCGTTCGAGCGCACGGGCACCTCGATGCCGGCGGCGAAGTTGACGCGCTCCAGGCTCATGATGCCTTTCATCATCTTCCGGAGCGGCACGACGATGAGGAGGTCGAAGAAGAAGTAGACGGACGTGCCGATGAGCAGGCCGAGCAAAAGGATGGCGATGAGGCCGAACAGCGTCGTCCGTTGCAAGGCGGTGCGGAGGTCCGCGGCCTTCTCCTTCTGCACCTGGATGAGCTCATCGAGCGGCGTGACGACGAACAGCCTGGCGCCGAACGTGGGGACGCTCACGTACGTCACGGTCTTCTTCACGCCATCCGCGCTCGAAGGAAGATCGAAGGTGCCGTGCTGTTCGTCTCGCGCAGTGAGTATGTTGCCGAGTCCGAGGTCCTTCGCATAGGAGGAGGAGAGGAAGTCGCCTTTTTCCGATTGCGGGATGGCGAAATCCTTCCCGAACGTTTCCGAAGACGTGATGACCTGTCCGCCTTCCCGCACAATGAAGAAATAAGAGTTGCGCGACGGGTCGATGTCGATCACCTCGCTCAGCAGCGCGTCGATCATGATATCGAACGAGAGCACGCCCTTGAGCGTCGCGCCCTGCCAGACGGGAAGTCCGTACGTCATGACCTGCGCGCCCGCCGAAGACGTCCGTGGCCCGAACCATCGCCCGACGTACACCGGTTTCCCGCCGTCATAGAACGAGATGTCCGCCGGCAAGGTTTCCGTCCCGCCCCTGGCAGGACCAGGCGCATAGAGCGTGGCCGACGAGACGATGTGGTTCCGGCGGACGAAGTCATCAAGGGTGTTCTGCCTGCGCGCGGGATCCATCGCGTCATCCCTGACCGCGTCGATGCCGATAATGACGTTCTTGAAGGTCAGGTCGTATAATTTCGCGCGCGCCGTCACGCTGCTCAGCAGCTCCTCGCGGATCAGCAGCGTGGTCGCGGCCAGCGCCTTCCCTTCCACGTCAAGCGAAGCCTGGGCGAAAGACGTGAGCAATCCCCACATGAGCGCGCCGACCGGAATGGCCGTCACGAGCCCGATGAACAGGAGCGTCTTCGTCTTGAGGCTCAAATCGCGAAGGAATGTGCCGGCCGTCGGCTTCATCGGATTTCAATGTCACGGGTCTCATCGCCAAGCAACACGCGCTTGCCGTCCACCCAATGCGCGACGGAGAAGTCGACCGCCGACATCCCCTCGTGGTCATCGTGGCTGAACGGCTTCTTGTATACGTGCAGCGATCCCTGGACGTTGTCGATCTCCTCGAGCGCGTCGCGGACGGCTTTCTTGTCCGTCGTGCCCGCCTTCTCCATGGCGGCCTTGATCAGGTAGACGGCGTCATAGGAGAACGAGGTCACGGTCAGCGCAGGCGAGGGCTTTCCGAAGAGCGCGGTCGCCTTCTTTTCCAGGCTGATCGCCTCCGGCTTGCTCTCGTCGACGATGATGGCGCTGTAGAACATCTTGCTCGAAGCCGGACCCGTGGCGGCCCACAGGTCGATGGCGTTCGCCGCGGTACCCAGGAGCATGGGCTTGTAGTTCTTCTGCGCAGCCAGCTTCACGAAGCGCGAGCTGCTATCCACGAGCGAGTACACCAGGACCGCGTCGGCGCCGGCCTTCTGCGCGTCGACCAGCAATCCGGTGAGTTCCTTGTCGGTCGCGGTCTTCTCGAACTTCTTGGAAAGGACTGGAGCCTTCCCCCAGCGCGCCAGCACTTCGGTGAAATCCTTCTCACCCTGCAGGCCGTACGGCGTCGAATCGTACAGGATGGCGATCTTGCCGTTGTCCGTCTTCTTGATGGCCCATGCGGTCAGCAAGCGCGCCTGCTCCTTGTCGATGGAGGAGATGCGGAAGATGTAGTTGCGCGGCCGCTGCTGGTACCGCGTGGTGATTTCCGTGGCGGTGGCGATGGGCGTGATCACGATGACCTCGTTGTCCTGCGGGATGTCCATCCAGTACAGCGCGTTGCCGCTGTTCGCCGGCCCGATGATGGCGGAAGCCTTTTCCTGGTTCACCAGCCGTTCGACGTTCTTCTTGGAGATCTCCTTGTCGCCTTCGTCGTCGAGGATGACGGGGCGGATCTTCTTGCCCAGGATGCCGCCGGCGGCGTTGATCTCATTGACGGCCACCTCGAAGCCCAGGCGAGCCGCGACGCCGTATCCCGCGACGGCGTTCTTGGTCAGCGCCGCGTTGAACCCGAGGACGATCTCCTGCGGTTGATTGACGACCGCCGCCGGAACGATCGGAAGCGAGGGACGCATGACGGCGTACGCGACGGCCGCGCCAAGGATGAGGACGATCGCGGCTCCGAGGAGCATCTTCTTGCTCATAAGACGAAAGGATACGTGACAACGTATTATGGACCAAGCATATCACAAACGGGTTTGCCATGCCCGCACCGCATGACCATGCGCATGGCGGCGCGCGCCCGTTCATGGTAATTTGAGTATGAAGAAACCGTTTGCCATGCCCGCAACACCATCACCCGCGCGAAGACTGCTGGTTCCCGTCGTCCTGGCGGCTGTTCCGGTCTTGGCCATATACGCCGCGTTCCGCCTCCCCGTCGCGTGGGCGGTCGTTTTCGTGGGGACGGTCACCATCATCGTGGCGGCATCGGCGCTCACGGCCTATCGACTGACCGGTGCATCCCCGCTTCGCGAGTCGCTGTCCGACGCGGAACGGGAGGTCGCCACGCTCCAAGCGGTCGTGAAGAAGCGGGAGGACGAGCTCGCCAGCATCCGCAAGGAGCTCCATGCCAGCACGCGCACCGACGGCGGATCGGAACTGGAAGCCACCCGTCTTGCGGTGCTCAACCTGCTGGAGGACGCCGAACATCAGAAGAACGTCGCCAGCGAAGCGCGCGCCCGGATGGAGGCGGTCATCACCAGCATCGCCGACGGCGTCTGCGTGGTCGATGACAAGCTGGCGGTCGTCATGTGCAATCCCGCAGCGGAGGCGATGTTCGGACTGACCGGACAGGAATACGTCGGCAAGGCGTGGGAGAAGTTCCATGTCTTCCAGACCCTGGATAATCAGCCGATCGCGCCGGAGTCGCACCCGATCCAGAAGGCGATCGCCACCGGTGTACCGGTGCACGTCTCGCTCTTCTCGGTACGGCAGGGCGACAAGCTCCCCCTTTCCATCAGCTCGTCGCCGGTGCGCGTCCAAGGAGAGGTCAACGGCGCAGTCGCCGTCTTCCGCGACATCACC
>JBEEJS010000084.1:0-10141 GCA_041169025.1 Candidatus Parcubacteria bacterium | reverse complement strand
GGATCCCTTTCTGCCGCACCAGCCGCGCAACGGTCAGGATGTACCCGCCTGGCGTCAGCCCCCACTGGCCGATGAAATCGCTGCCCGGCGGCGTCGGGATGATGGCACCGTTGGGAATACGCAGCGTGTCGCGACCGTAGGTGCGACGCGAATACTCCTGGATGCCGTGCGAGACGGCGATGGTCAGGTCCGCGGAATGAAGAGCGGTCCATTCGCCCAGGCGCAGGTACGCGCGCGCGAACGACCCCCACTTCTGGTGGAGGCGGTCGATGCTGTGGAAGGTCACGACGATCTTGGCGCGCGGGGCGACGAGGCGCGCGAGCCAGGCCAGCGTGGACGGCCCGACGCCTTGGAAGTGGATGATGTCCGGATCACGGCGCGCCGCATCAAGAACGGACGACCAGACGTGCGTGAGCGTGTCCGTGGCGCGCGTGTTCCAAGACGGCGTGCGCACTAGCGTCATGCCGCGGTACTCGCGCTCCACGCCCGCGTCCGCCGGCATGTACCGCGGCCGCACGTAGACGATGACCTCGTGCCCATGCGCGGCAAGGCGCGCACCCAATTCCTCCACATGGCGCTCCACGCCGCCGGAATCGTCGCGAAGCGGGAGGCCTTTTTGTCCGATGAAACAAATCTTCATGCCGGAAGCATAGCATATTGAGCCCAATTCCTGCCGCGACGCGGCACCGCCAGCCGTCCGTGCCAGATTGACCGAACACCCCGTTCCATGCATGATTGACCCAGCTCATTCAAAGGAGGCGCACGTGCGCACTCAAACGTTCATCACCGCCTTATCAGCCGCAATCCTGCTCTCAACCGGGTTCTCCGGACATGCGCTCGCGAGGCCGAAAGGGACCGCCCTTGCGGCACACGTGACCGCCAAGAAACCGGCGAAGGCGACGAAAAAAGTCGCCAAGAAACCGCGATTCGCGGTTCCGAAAAGCAAGGGTAAGGGCAAGAAAGGCAAAGCCAAAGCGAAGCATCACGCGTTCGTCATGGCCAAACCCGATCCGCACGCTCCCCCGCTCGACCCGTTCCGCGTCGAACAGTCGTACGATGAGATCCGCGAAGCCATCCGCATGGCCAAACTGGCGCTCATCAGCGCGCCCATCGGCACGGACGTCATCGGCGCACGGCATGCCGTGCTCGCCGTCTGGTCTCCGGGCTCCGGGAGCAATGCCATCCGCATGGTGTACGTGCGCGACGGCACGTCGCAGACGCTGGGGTTCGACGTCCAGGTGCAATCCTGGAACGGACTCTCCATCCGTCCCGACACCGTCCTCTATAACGGCGTGAACACGTACTACAAGATCACCGGCACGGAGGAAGCCTGGTACGTACTCGCCATCAAGACGAACACCAAGCGGCAGCACGGCGCCATCTACGTCCCGTACAACCCCGCGTACCAGACGGAAGACGTGGTGGAGCACGGGCGGCAGTACATGCGTGACGTCCTGCGCATGGCGCGGCATCGGTTGACCGAAGCGCACGTGCGCTCGCTCGCCGATCCGGACGCCATCGTGACCGAGACCGTGGATGAGAAGGTCTTGTTCACGCTCCAGGTCATCGAGCACACGGATATCGAGGAGAGCGTCACGCGCGGCGCGCCCTGGGTGGCAGAGAAGATGTTCACCACCATGGCGCTCAACCGCGAGGAGACGTACCGCAATGCCATCTCGAGCGCCGGCGCGATGGGCATCGCCCAGTTCATGCCCCGCACGTACGGAGCGATGCGCAAGCTGTATCCGGAAGCGAACCTCCCCGCGTCGTTCGAAGACGCGATGCTGAACCACGTCACCGCGGCGATGGCGCAGTACTGCCTGGCGGACTATTCGCTCAGCAGGCTCGTCCAAGCTGGCGTGACCGAGCCGAAGGAGCCCGAGCTCCTCGGCGCGTACCTCGCGGCCGCATACAACGGTGGCGAAGGTCGCGCGGTCCCCGCGTTCAAAGCGCATCTCCGCGCCTGCCACACCGACAAGGACGGGCGCCAATGGTGCGACGTGGACCACGGCCTCGCCGACGAGACGCGCAATTACGTCCGCAAGTTCGCCGAAACATACGAGTACCTGTTCCCGGACGAAGAGGATGATGAGGCGACTCCGCCAGCGATCCCCCTGAACACGGAAAGCACGCTGTCGGCCCCTGCTCCGATCCGGTTGCGCATCGAGGAATTCTGACGCGACGAAATCCCCGCCTGCATGGCGGGGATTTTTATTTGCCGCCATCGATTGGGCGCATTGACAGCGCCGTGCCGGAGTGCTAACGTTGGCGCAGTTTCCTCAACAGACGCGGAGAATTATCATGGGCATGATCGATGGTGGCGATTGCAGTTTCTTAGTCGACGATCCGGAGTTCCAACAGATCCAGCAAGAAATCGACGCTGGACTTTGGGAGGAAGCCCGGACCCCGGATGGCGTCCTGAGCTTCGTCATCATGACGGTGATCGTCGGGGAAGAACCGACGGCAGCATGACCATCCCTTGCGGACCGCCCTCGTGGCGGTCCGCTTTCCTTACCTGACCGGTCGGCATCCAAGCGCCGTGACCCCACTTGAACCGCAGTGCGCTTCCTGTTATCCTCCACACGCTCGCGCCATATCCTTGGGACCCTTTCAGGGGCCGCTGAAGAACGCGGGTCGGTAGCTCAGCTGGTAGAGCAACGGCCTTTTAAGCCGCTGGTCCCGGGTTCGAACCCCGGCCGACCCACCATCAAAAAAGCACCCTGCAAAGGGCGCTTTTTTGCTTTTGCCGCAGGACGGACCGGCGGCCTACGCCACCGGGATCTCCCCTTCGAAATCGTCCCATCGCGCACGCAGCGCCTCGCGCATCTCGTCGATGTCCACGTCGTCATGGATCTCACCGAGCTCGCGCTTGGCTTCGATGACCTCGTCAACGATGCCGCTCCACTCCTCGCGGGTGAAGGCGCCTTCGGAGAAGGCCTGCTCCTTGATTTCCTCGTACAGCTCGACGATGTTCAGCGTGATGTTTTCCATAAAAAAAGATGACAATGGCGAGCGTAGCACCAGGCCGCGCAGGGCGCAACAGGGTTGTCCCCAGGGGGCACCAGACGATCGGACCGCCTATGCGGAAAGCGTCTTCCGGACGTCGATGAGCGCCTGTCGTTCCGCCCGCGCCTTGAGCAGCTCGGCATGATCCCTCTCGTATTTCCGGCGCTGCTCCTCGGTATGCGCTCGCGACTCGTTGAGCGCGCGGGCATAGTACGCGATCTTGCCGTGGATCTCGACCAACTGCGAGAGCAGCTCCGTCCTGCCACCCTCCTTTTTACGCGCCTCCAGGGATTTCTCCTTGACCCAGGCGGATATCTCCTCCTGCAACGCCTCGGACGGTTTGCCCGTGGCGATCATGCGGTCCAGGAATTCCTTACCGCCGTTCTCCGCGAAAATCGCCTTGGCGGAGAAGTCGCGCAGATCGCGGACCTGCTTGGGCGAACGGTGCGGATCGCGCACGGCATCGATCAGGAGCGAGAACCGGCCCACCGCCTTTCGCTGCTCGATGCCCATGTCGGCGATCATCGTCATGAGTTCCGCCTTGATATTGGCGACCTCGTCCGGATCATCCAAGCGATCCTTCGGGTACGCGCCACCGCGCTCCACCAGCGTATTGAAGACATCCGAAGCGATGTTCGAGTCGGCGGTCCCGGCGTTGAACACCAGTTCCGTCGGCACGTAACCGTCCTGTTCGCCGCGCTTGCCCGCGGGGACCGCGCCCGCCACGGAACGAAGCGCCTCGAGCGCGTCCTGGAACGCCTCGGTCTCCCGCGCGCCGCCCTCGATGCTGACGGTGAATTCGTCGCCCGCGTAGCGATACACCTTCGCCTTCACGCCGGCCGACACGACGGCGCGTTCCATGATGTCCGCCGCGAGCTTGAGCGCGTCATTGCCCACGTCCGTACCGCCCTTATGGTCGAAATACTTGAGGAAGCCCATGTCGACGAAGACGAGCGACGTCTCGCGACCTTCCTTGAACGCCTGTTCCAGGTCTTCGTAATACACGCCGCGCTCGAGGAGACCAGTGCCGGCGTCGCGGCGCGCGATCTCGATCTGCGCGTCGAGCTTGGCCATCTCCCGCTCCATCGGATCGGCGGTCTTTTCCGACTCCAACCGCTCCGCCAACCGGCGCACGTCATCCACGCGAATCTGACCGGCGGTCTGACGCGGGATCTTCGCAATGGACGCGCGCGCCGTGAGCGGCGGCGGTAACATCACGGGGACGCGCTGATTGCCGGAACGGATGGCTGCCACGCGCTGCGCCACGATGGTGCGCACGAGTTCCTGACGGCCGCTGACCAGGTCCGCTTCCTTGCCGGCCTGCTCGAAGCCGATCTCCTCCAGCGCGGATTCGGAAAGCCCTTCGAACGCCGAAAGCTCACCGAGGGGAGAACCTTCGAACGTCTTCTTCATGTAATTATCGAAGAAGGCCTGCGCGCCATCGCGCGCCTTTGCCGCCTCATCCGGCGTCGCGGCTTCCCCCGCCGCGCGCGCCGCTTCCGCGATCTTCTCCTGCACCCGGAGCGCCCGTGACACGAACTTCTCCGCATCGAGCGACCAGCCGGCACGTCGACGCATGACCTCGATGAACTCGCGCGCGCCGGCGCGCGGATCGCGCGGATCGATACGCTCACCCGGCGAGAGCTCGGCTTGCAGCTGGTTCATGATGTCGATAGCCTCGGTGAAGTCGAGCGTGGTCGCGGCCAGCGGCGGAGCGTCCTCCAGACCCTCCACCTGCGGGCGCGTCTCCGCGATCGCCGATTCGATGGCGTCGATGTCGTGCTTGGAGACCGACTCGAAACTGACCATGAACTCGTTCCCGCTGTAGCGGAGCATGGTGTATTTGAGGCTCTTGCCGCCGGACTGCCGCGTGATGAGCGCCTCGATGGTGCGCACGGTCTCGGCGAGCGCCTCGTTGCCTGCGGTGTGCCCACCGCCTTCCTTGTTGACGCGCGCCAGCTCGCCCATGTTCACGAAGAGCATGCGGCGATCGCGTGCGGCAGGCGCCACGGAAAACCGGCCGTCCGCGTCCGCTTCCACCGCCTTCGGGCCTTCCTTGGACAAGTCGAAAAGATCGACCGTCTCGCGGCCGAAGCGCTTGAACTTGAAGGCGCCCGCGTTGTCATGCTCCTGCCGGAACAACTCGATGCGCTTCTCGGCCAACGCGACGTTCCGCACGTCATACGACGGATCAGCCTCGGCCTTCGCTTTCGCCCGTTCAAGCGCCCACTGGAGCGTCTCCAGCTCCCCGCCGCCGACGATGCCGTATTCGCCCGATTCGGACGGACTGCGTTCCTTCTTGGTTGTCCGCGCTTCGGCGGTTCCATCCATACGTGCGTGATTATCCCTTGCGCGAGGCCGCCGCGTCAATCAGCATCCGCGCGATGTTCCGCGCCGCATCCGGCTTGTTCATGCCACGCATGGCAGTGGAGAGCGCTTCCCGGCGTGCGCCACCCTGCAACAAGCCGAGCACCGTCAGCGCGAACTGCACGGGCGTCACGTGACGCTCGTCCAAAAGGACGCCGGCGCCGGCGGAAGCGAAGACGCGCGCGTTCGCCTCCTGGTGCGAGGCGGGCATCGGCACGATGAGCGCGGGCTTGCCGAGCGCGGCGAGCTCCGTGAGGGTGCCCATGCCGGCACGGGTGACGACGAGGTCGGCGGCGGCGAAGGCGTGCGGGAGGGTGTCGGTCAGCAAACTGTATTGATGATATCTCCGCGGGTCCTGCGGAACCATCTTCCTCGCACCCGCCACGTGGATGATTTGCGCATGCTCCGTCAGCGTCGGCAGTGCGCCGGCGACCAGGGCGTTCAGCGCGGCGGAACCGGTGCCGCCGCCGAGGACGAGGACGGTGGGCAGACCTTCTTCGAGCGAGAAAATGCGTACGGCTTCCTCACGCGAACCGCCGAGCAACGCCGCGCGAACCGGGTTGCCGGTCCAAACGGGCACGCGGCCGCGGCGCGAAAAATCCTTCAAAGACGATTCAAGCGCGACGGAAACGGACGTCGCGCACGGCAGCGACAGCTTGTTCGCCAGCCCCGGGATCGGATCCTGCTGGTGGATGTGCACCTTGACGCCACGGAGCCGCGCGGCCCACGCCACGGGCACGGCGACGAAACCGCCCGCACTCACCACCATGTCCGGTCGCAGACGCCCGAGCAGCGCGTACGCCTGGAAAAAACCGATCTTCACGCGCGCGAGATCGACGAGATTGGCAAAGGAAAAATACCGCCGGAACTTGCCGGAGGAAATCGCGTGGAACGGGATGCCTGCGGCCTCCACGAGCGCGCGCTCCGGACCGGTGCGCGTGCCGATCCAAGAAAGCTCGGCATCCGGCGCGAACGCGCGGATCTCCGCTGCGACGGCAAGCAAAGGCGTGACCGGTCCCAATGTCCCGCCGCCGGTGAAAAGGATGCGCGGCGATGTGCTGTCGGTCATATGCGTGGAAAAATCCGTTTCAATGCAGCGATCAGTGCCGCGCCCCGCGCCCATGCGACGAGATGTTCGCCATGATTCCCATCGCCGCGAGCAGGACGATGAGCGACGAACCGCCATACGACACGAACGGCAGCGGGAGACCGGTGATGGGCAGGATGCCCACCATGGAACCGATGTTGAACATCGTCTGGCAGAACACCCACGCCGCGACGCCCACGGCGATGAGACGCCCGTACTCGTCTGGCGCCTCCTGCGCGATGCGCATCAGCCGCCAACAGAACGCCAAGAGCAGCGCCACGAATGCGAGCATCAGCACGAAGCCGAGCTCCTCCCCCATGACCGCGAAGATGGAATCGCCGGCGACTTCCGGAAGGAAACGCAGCTTCTGGATGGAGTGCCCCAGGCCGAGGCCGAACAGCCCGCCGGAGCCGATGGCGAGGAACGCCTGGTTGATGTGATAGCCCACGCCCTTCGGATCGAGCTCGGGATGCAGGAACGTGGTGAGGCGCGCCGCACGGTACGGAGCGGCCTTCACCGCCGCGAAGACGCCGGCGATGCCCAGTGCGATGAGCAGCGCGATATGCGTCCAACGCCCGCCTGCGGCGAAATATGCGCCGAAGGTGATGCCAGCGATGACGATGAGCGACCCGAAGTCCGGCTGTGCCATGATGAGCATGGCGATCACGCCGAATGACGCCAGGAAGGGCACGATGCCCTCGATGGAACCGTGCGCGAACTCGTCATGATGGCGCTCCATCCAGGCAGCGACGTAGAGGAGGAAGGTGAGCTTCACGAGTTCAGCGGGCTGGAACGAGAACGTGCCGATGGCGAGCCAACTGCGCGCGCCGTTGTACACCGCGCCGAGCCCCGGGATGAAGACGGTGACGAGCAACGCAACGGAGAGCATCAGGAGCTGCGGCGCGAATTCGCGGAAGCGTCGGTAATCGACGCGAGAGAGGACGTAAAACAGCACCGCGCCGGGGAGCAGCCCGTACAGCAACTGATGCCGGATGAAATACCAGCTGTCCTGATGCAGCGTCAGTCCCAGGTTCACCGATGCCGAGGTCAGCGCGACAAGACCGATCGCCGTAACGGCGGTCAGCAGTCCGATGAAGCCGTAGTCGGGACGGTGGGCTTCGCGCATACGAAGGTGCTAGCGGCGTTTCTTGGAGGGTTTGGCGCGGCGGGGCGCCGGTTTCCTTTTGATGGGTGATGCGGTCTTGCGTGAGCGGCGCGCGGCCTTCTTCCCCGTTTTCTTCGCAGCCCGGGCACCCGCCGCAGCGGCCTTCGCTCCTGCGCCATCGGTGAGCGCGGCGCTAAGCACCTCGTCCATGTGCTTCACGAAGACGAACGTCAGCGCGCGGCGCGCCTCGCGCGGCACGTCCACGATGTCCTTCTTGTTGGCGGCCGGCATGATGACCGTGGTGATGCCGGCGCGATGCGCGGCGAGCACCTTCTCCTTCACGCCGCCGATCTCCAGCGCCTTGCCGCGCAGGGTGATTTCTCCGGTCATGCAGATGTCCTTGCGGACCTTGCGCCCGGTGAGCAGCGAGATCAGCGCGGTGGCCATTGCCAGGCCCGCGGACGGTCCGTCCTTGGGAATGGCGCCGGACGGCACGTGCAGGTGGATGTCGCTGTCCTTGTAGAAGGCGTCGATGACGCCGTTCTCCGCGGCGACGGTGCGCGCGTACGAATACGCGGCGCGCGCGGATTCCTGCATCACCTGGCCCAGATGGCCGGTGAGGATCAGCTCGCCCTTGCCCGGCATGCGCGCGGCTTCGATGGTGAGGATGTCGCCGCCGGCTTCGGTCCAGGCGAGCCCGGTCACCGCGCCGACCTCATCCTTCTCTTCCTTCATGGAATCGGAGAACTTGGCCGGGCCGAGGTACTTGGCGATGTCAGTGGCGAGGATGACGACCTGATCGCGCTTGGCCACCTTTGAGCCGCGCTTCCCGGACTTTCTCCCTTTACCCCTTTCTCCCTTCGTATCTCCCTCCTCCGCCTCCCGCTTCGCAACCTTCCGGCAAATCGCCGCCAGGTTCCGTTCCAAATCCCGCACGCCCGCCTCGCGCGTGTACGAACCGATGACGGCGCGCACCGCCGCGTCCTCGAAGACGCAGGCGCGCGGCGCAAGCCCGTTGTCCTTCATGGCCTTGGGCAGCAAATGATGCCGCGCGATCTTCAGCTTCTCTTCCTCCGTGTATCCCGGGAACTCGATCACCTCCATGCGGTCGCGCAGGGCCGGCGGGATGGTGTCGAGCATGTTGGCGGTCGTCACGAAGAGGACGTCCGACAGATCGAAGGGCAGCTCCAGATAATGATCGGAGAAGGCGTTGTTCTGTTCCGGATCGAGCGCTTCCAGCAGCGCGGACGCGGGATCGCCGCGCAGCACGTCGGTGCCCACCTTGTCTATCTCATCGAGCATGAACACCGGATTCTTGGTCTTCACGCCGGCGAGTCCCTGGATGATGCGGCCCGGGAGCGCGCCCACGTAGGTGCGGCGGTGTCCGCGGATCTCGGCCTCGTCGCGCACGCCGCCCAAGGAGACGCGGTGGAACTTGCGTCCCAGCGCGCGGGCGATGGATTTGCCGAGCGACGTCTTGCCCGTTCCCGGCGGCCCCACGAAACACAGGATCGGCCCGCGGATCTTGCCCACCAGCTTCTGCACCGCGAGGTATTCCAAGATGCGCTCCTTCACTTTGACGAGCCCGTCATGATCCTCGTCCAACACCTTGCGCGCCAAGGCGATATCCACGTTGGATTCGTCCTTCTTGTCCCACGGGAGATCGGAGAGCCATTCCAGGTACGTGCGTACGTACGACAGTTCCGGCGAAAAAGACGGCATCGCCTTCATGCGATCGTATTCCTTGAGCGCCTTCTCCTTGGCCGCGGGCGGCAGGCCCGCCTTCTCGATGCGCGTCTTCAGCTCGTCCTCGCTCCCCTTGCCGCCGAGCGTATCGAGCTCCTTCTCGATGGACTTCATCTGCTCGCGCAAAAACACCTCGCGCTGCATCTTGTCGAGCTCCTTGCCGGTGTCAGCCTGGATCTTGGACGCCATCTGGAGCAGCTTCACCTGGCGGTTGAGCGCGGCGTTCACCGCTTCCAATTTCTTCTCGGCGGTTTCCGCTTCGAGCACGTCCTGCTTCTCATCCACGGTCATCTCCAGGTTGGCGGCGACGAGATCCGCCATGAGCGCGGGCTCGGTGACGTTGAGGATGACGAGCAGTACGTCGAACGGGACGTTGGCGCCCATGTTGACCACGCGGCGGAACTGATTGAGCACGCTGAACATCAGCGCCTCGGTGCGCTCGCTCTTGTTCGCGGACGCGTCCGGCATCGGTTCAAGGCGCGCCACGAGGTACGGCTCCTTGGAGGCGATCTCCTTGATGTGCGCGCGGGCCACGCCCTCAACGAGCATCCGCACGCTGCCGTCCTCCTGCTTCACCACCTCGCGCACGTGCGCCACCGTGGCCACCTTATGGAGCTGGCCGGCAGACGGATCCGTGGCGTTCTCATCGTGCTGCGCCACGAGCGCCACGATCTTGCCGTGCTTCATGCCTTCCTCAAGCGCCTTGATGGACTTGTCGCGCCGCACGATGACCGGCACGGCCACGCGCGGGAACACCACCGTGTCGCGCAGCGGGATGAGCGGCATCCGCTTGGCGCCCTTGCCGGAGAAGAATTGTTTGAGGACGGCGT
>JBEEJS010000083.1:0-3956 GCA_041169025.1 Candidatus Parcubacteria bacterium | reverse complement strand
GGAGCTTGGCAAACGTATTAGCTTTGAAAATCTAAAGACATAGCATAGTTATGCAACCCCAACCCAACCAACTCCAACTCAAAGCCACCGACGACGTCCTCAAAGGCACCTACTCCAACCTCGTCCAGATCCACCACACCAAGGAGGAGTTCGTCCTGGACTGCATGACCGCGCTGCCGCCGGCGGCGACGCTGAACGCGCGCATCATCCTTGCCCCTGGCCACGCCAAGCGGCTGGTGCAGGCACTGGCGGACGCGGTGAAGCGGTTCGAGGAGCAGAACGGCGTCATTACGGCATCGGCGGAAGCGCCGGCGGAGATCGGGTTCAAGGCGTAGTTGACGGCAACTGCGCCGTCACGTAAGCAACCTCAATGCCCCGAGACTACTACGACATCCTCGGCGTCCCCAAGAACGCGTCTGATGACGACATTAAGCGCGCTTTTCGCAAACTCGCGCACGAGCATCATCCGGACAAGCCGGGCGGGAACCAGGAAAAATTCAAGGAGGCGAATAGCGCGTATCAGACGCTGGGCGATCCGGAGAAGCGCCGGAAGTACGACCAATTCGGTCACGCCGCGGAGAACATGGGCGGCGGTCCAGGCGGCTTCGGTGGATTCGGCGGATTCGGTGGTGGTTTTGGGGACGGTGCTAACTTCGACATGGGCGATCTGGGCGATCTCTTTGGTGGCATGTTCGGCGGTGGCCAACAGGCGCGGCGCGGTCCGCCAAAAGGACGCGACATCCAGATGGACGTGCAGATCACCTTCGTGGAGAGCGCCTTTGGCGTGGACAAGGACATCCGCGTCTACAAGACCATGGCCTGCGCGGACTGCCACGGCAGCGGCGCGGAGAAGGGCACCAAGAAAACCAAGTGCGAGCAATGCGGTGGCGCGGGGCAAGTGCGCCGCGTGCAGCAGACCATCCTCGGCACCATCCAGACCTCCGCCATCTGTCCGCGCTGCGACGGCGCAGGCGAAGTGCCGGAGAAGAACTGTCATGCCTGCCACGGGAGCGGCACCAAGAAAGGCGACCGCGAGATGAACATCAAGATTCCCGCCGGCATCGCCGACGGCGAAACCCTCCGCGTCACCGGCGAAGGCGAAGCCGCACCCCGCGGCGGCCGCTCCGGCGACCTCTTCCTGAACATCCGCGTGAAACCGGACGCGCGTTTTGAGCGCGACGGGTTCGATGTGGGGTCATACGCGGAAATCCCGGTGTCGCTCGCAGCACTCGGTGGCGAGACCACGGTGCAGACCGTGGATGGGGAAGTGTCACTCAAGATTCCCGCGGGCACCCAGCCTGGCGCGCAGTTCCGCCTGAAGGGCAAAGGCATCACGCACCTGCGCCGCTCCGGACGCGGCGACCACATCGTGGAGGTGCGGGTGCACATCCCGAAGAAGCTCTCCAAGGAACAGAAGAAGATGCTGGAGGAGTGGGGGGAGGGTTTCTAGGGCGCAACGGAAAAATGGATGGCTGTGCCATCCATTTTTCTTATCCACACGTTGCATGTTTGTAACCGTGTGCCCCCCCATGGTAGTATTGCGCAGCTTTCATGCAGGTTGTGGATAAAGTAACGTCGGTATCGCAAGAATCGGCATCGTTCCTTTGCAACGGAGTTACGAATGACATCGACACGGTTTCGTTCCCTCGGTCGGCGAGCGTCGTTGCTCGCCATTCTTCTTATCGCTTCATGCGCGTCACCGGTCGCACCGGCGTCGAACCAGTCCGCAGACGTCGCGGTCAGCGTGGGTGGGGCATTTGCCAGCCTCGATCGCGCCGATGTCTACGACGAAAACGGCGCACTCGTAACGACCATAGGGCAGGAAACGGGCTTCAAAGCCCGTCTTCCAATCGGCCGCTATCACGTCGACTTCATTGACGACGCGGGCAATCATTCATTCTTGGACGATGGGCGAATAGCTTTCGTTCCGACAATGGACGGAGGTTTGCCGCTCGGTGGTCCCGTGACCTTGCCCGGAGTGGACTCGAAACTATGGGAAGTCCAAGTCCATCCGGATTTGGAAGGCAACGCTCATCTCATGGAACGCGTCCGCCAGCATGACCCGAAACTGATGCCGTGGGCATCGGCGTTGGGCATGGAGGTGCCGAATCAACAACCGGATGGTCTTGTCGGACTGACGACGGGTGCCCTGCATACGTTTGGTGGCAACGTCGCTGCCATGCGGGCGCGGGTCATCTGGGAGGCGTCGTTCGCGATGAAGGGCGACTATTACGCGGGATGCAACTCCAGCGATACATGTTGGACAGGTAATGCGAATGGTGCAGGAATCATCACCACAGGACGAACGAACCCATTCAGTGGTGGGACGTACTATTCCTACTTAGACTTTGACCCGACTGCATGGAGCAAGGCGCGAACCGCGTACTTGCCCACGTCGGGAAATGTCAGTTGTAAAGACGCCACTCCCGTGCCAACAGGCTGTCAATCAGCGTATACCTCCGCTGATGCTCGACAATATACGTGCCAAGGCACGTGTTCAACGAGTGGCAACGCACGAGGTGGACAATGCAAGGTCTTCAACAACCTTATACTGTTCCGTGCCGGCATCATGCACGCGGCAAGCGGCGCTACGGATTGGCTGTCGCTTCCCTTAGACTCCCAGGCAAATCACTCGCCTTTCGCGTCCTCTACGACGTTGAGTGCCGGTGATGTTTTGAGAAACACTGGAACGATACACTCGACATTGGTCGTGACTGCACCTGGCGGCAATCAGTATCGAGTCGTCGATTCCAACTGGGTGGGGACCGCGGGATATGAGGAAATCGGATCCCATATCATGTCCTTTTCCGGGACGACTTGCCCCACGCCGACGCTTGGGAACTTGAATTGCTATCATAATCTCACCTGCGTCTACTCTTCGGGCGACAATCGCTGTCCATGAACGGTGCCGGCCCCTTCATGGGGCCGGCTTTCTAATCCACCCGCTGGTCGTTCGTGCCTAACATTCAAAAAAGGGGTACCCTTCTCTCATATGCACAGATACAGTAATAAGATCATCAATATCACGTTCGCCATTTTCCTGGTCTTCGGTGCTGTTATTTTTTATACCAGCATCCGGAACGGAAACCGCGCGGTCGTTCAGATAGAACAGCCCGTACCGTTGCCGAACCCTGCGAGCCTGAAGATCGAAACCCTCCCACAGATGTTTGTCGTCGAGCCAGGTGGCGTGCAGGGACCACAATGGACAACCCTTGTGACGATTATCGATGGAAAGAAACCGGACGTCCGATTTTCATTAAACAAAGCGGATCTTGTGCCCGTGATCGAGCGCTCAACTCCGGATTTCGCGGTCATCCGTGCCCAGGGAGACTTAGGATCTGTTTACGTCGCATCGCTCGCCGGAGATGCCAGATCAGTAACACGATATGATTTTCATGATGAACGTTATCTCGCCGTTACGCGCAATACCTTGTCGTTCATTACGGCTAAAGCACGATTCGGCATCATGCGAAGCGTGAGTGGGCAGTCGTTGTCCCAGAAGCGGCCCTTTCCGTTTGCGGACGCTGGGCGCGCATCTCATGCAGTCGTATCTCCGGACGATACGCGGATGGCATATCTGGTATCTGTCGGAACGAATGATGCGGAGAAATATGAGCTGAACGTGGTACGTTTTGCTGATGGGCGCATTCAAAAAGTTCAGGTAATTGATTCGTACGGTGTGCCAGTTTGGATGGGTGCCGACGACCTCGGTATAGCCGGTGAGTACGGAGGGAAACCGACTTCGGACCTCCGGTTTCACATTAACTAGCGGTAGGCGATGACGTCATTGACCCGTCATTAGCGCCATGTTAGCCTTGCCCCGGACCTTTCCAAAGGAGTGACGACATGATCGAGCAAAAAGCGTCGACCACGGAACCAGAAACCCCACCCGCACCCCAGGAGGAAAAACCGGACGAGCAAACGAATCAGCTCATGGGGAGGATACGCGATCGCAA
>JBEEJS010000082.1:0-4934 GCA_041169025.1 Candidatus Parcubacteria bacterium | reverse complement strand
TTGCATAGCAAAATTTTCGAGTGGGGAGACCTGCGGCAGGACCCATGGAGCCTCTTACCACATCTTCTTCTTTTTGGCCGGCTCCTCCCCCAAGTCCTCGTTCCCGATGATGTATTGCTTGGCGATCTCGTAATCCACCTGGCCCTCCTCGATGAGCCGCTTCAGGTCCTGCGCCAGCGTGTGCATGCCCTCGCCGGATGACGTCTGGATGACGTTCTTGATCTGCGGGATCTTGTTCTCACGGATGAGGTTGGCCACGGCCGGCGTGTTCACCAGGATCTCGCGCGCGGCGACGCGACCGCCACCCTTCTTGGGAAGCAGCTGCTGCGAAACGATGCCGCGCAGCGTGAGCGCGAGCTGCGCCCGCACCTGGTTCTGCTGGCTGGGCGGGAAGGCGTCGATGATGCGATCGATGGTCTGCGCGGCGCTGTACGTATGGAGCGTCGCGAAGGCGAGGTGACCGGTTTCGGCGATGGTCAGCGTGGTGGAGATGGTCTCCGGATCGCGCATTTCGCCGACCATGACCACGTCCGGATCCTGACGCAGGATGTGCTTGAGGCCCTCGGGGAACGTCAGGAAATCCTGCCCGAGCTGGCGTTGCCGGACGGCCGCGGCCTTGTGCGGGAAAAGGAACTCGATGGGGTCCTCGAGCGTGATGATGTTGATGGGCTCCGCGGTATCGATCTTGTCGATCATCGCCGCGAGCGTGGTGGATTTGCCGGAACCGGTGGGGCCGGTGATGAGCACCAGGCCGTGCGGGTATTCGGTCATCCTGCGCACGATCTCCGGCAGCTCGAGCTGCTCCATGGTGGGGATGTCGTTGGGAATGGTACGCGCGGCCAAGGCCACGTTGGTCTTCTCGAAATGCAGGTTGATGCGGAAACGCTTGCCGGACGCGATCTGATGCGCCACGTCCAATTCCTTCTCGCGCAGGAATCGTGCCTTCTCTTCCTCGGTGAGCAGCGAAAAACACAGCTCCTTCACCGCATCCGCGGTCAGGACCTTGGCGCCTTCGATGGGCACGAGGTTGCCATCCATGCGAAGCAATGGCGGCTTGCCCACCACCAAATGGATGTCCGACGCCTCCTTGGCGACGGCGATGTCGAAGAGCTTGTCCATCACCTCAAGCGCGGATTGGGCAGGGGTATTTTCCATAGCAACGATAATTATAGCAAAAAATCGGCCTTATTGGAAGGGCCGATTTTTCGGTGCACGCGGGGCGTTTACCACCCCTTCGCCTTGATCGCCTTCTCCGCCGCATCCACCTGCGCCTCCTGCTTGGACATGCCCACGCCGGATGCCACCAGCTCGTCCCCCAGGTACGCGCCCACGGTGAATTCCTTGGCGTGATCCGGACCCTGTTCGCTCATCACGCGGTACACCGGCGTCACGCCCGCGGTCTCCTGCGCGGCTTCCTTGAAGCGGCTCTTCGGATCCAAATACAGTTTCTCATCGAGCACGCGTTGCAGGCGTCCGAGCACGAAGCGGTCGATGAACGGCTTGGCCGCATTCATCCCCTTGTCCATGTAGAGCGCACCGATCAACGCCTCGAAGGCGTTGGCCAAAATATACATGCGGGCCTTGCTCCCCGCGTCCTTCGCTTCGCCGTGGGAGAGGTACATGAACGATTCCAGATCGATCTCCTTGGCGACGTCCGCCAGCATGCGCGCGTTCACCAGCGCGGCGCGCCAGTTGGTGAGCTCGCCTTCCGGGTTCGGGAAGCCGCGGTACAGGTGCTCCGTGACGACCAGCTCGAGGACCGCGTCGCCCAGGAACTCCAGGCGCTCGTTGTGGCCGGTGGCGAACGACGGGTGCTCGTTGAGATACGAGCGGTGGACGAAGGCCTGCGTGAGGACGTCGCGGTCGGTGAACACGTAACCGATGGTCTGTTCCAGTTTCGAAAAATCCTTTTGCATAGGAATCGCATGACGGCCTCGATGGGCCGGTGCGATCGCCGAGAATCCGCCGGGACCTCGCTTGGGGACGGTCCCCGCGGGGCCTGTCCCCGAAAAAGCGAAATCGCAGTGGACCGTGGGCGATCATTGAATGATCCGCGGTCTCTCGTGACGGGCGCGCTCGGCGCACCCTCCTTACTCCTCGTCCTTCTTCTCCGATCCGCCTTTCTCCGCGCCTTCCGCAAGCGTCTGCGCCGCCGCCGCTTCCGGTTCCTTCTTGGGCTTCTCGATCTTGTCGACTTCCTTCATCTCGCCCTTGGCGACCATGTCCTTGTAGATGGCGCCGAGCACGCCGTTCACGAAGCGGCCTGACGATTCGCCGCCGAACGTTTTGGCGAGTTCGATGGCCTCGTTGATGGCGACCTTGGAGGGAATGGCGTCGGAATGCTTCAGCTCATAGACGCCGATGCGCAGGATGTTGCGGTCGACGTTGGTGATCTGGTCGATCGGCCAATCGGGCGCGAACTTCACGATGACCTCGTCGATCTTCTTCACGTGCGAGGCCACGTTCTCCACCAGTTCCGTCGCGAATCCCTTGTCGTCGAAATCCGGCGCGAACTCATGGAGGTTCGCGCTGATGATCTCCGGGACCTTCTCCATCGGCTTGCCGAGGAAGTCCCACTGGTAGAGCGATTGCATGGCGATGGTACGGGCGAGATGGCGATTGGCCATAGTGGGCGGGGCTTACGGAATGAACAGGCGGTTGTTAGATGCGCGCAGCGTCGTGGTGCGGAGGTCGGCGGACCCCCTTTGAAAAAACGTGCCGCGAGGAAATCGAGACACGTTTTTCAGCGACCTACTCGGCCGACTTCTTGTGGGTGTGCTTTTTGGAAGAGAGCGGGCTCGCGAGCGAGGTGACCTTGCGGCCAGCGTAGGTGCCGCATTCGGCGCAGGCGCGGTGCGGCAGGACCGGCTCCTTGCACTTAGGGCAAACGGCCAAAGTCAGCTTTTTGAGCGCGAAATGAGAGGCGCGGCGGCGCTTGTGCGAGCTTGTACGGCGGTGTCCAGGAAGTCCCATAGCAGAAGCATTATATACGGAATAGGGCGAGTATAGCCAGAATGGTAGATACGTGTCAATGGGGCGTTCCTCCAGGAAAAAAGGCCCCCGGATGGGGGCCTTTCGTGCGTAAACATCATCCGGTGATGAACTCCACCATCGGACCGCAGGTGATGATATCCCTCGTCCGACCTGGGAGCATCTCACCGTCGATGGTGACGGTGGTGGGGCTCTCGTACTCCACGACCAGGTGATCCACGCAGGCGTCGAAGACGTCCGATGACGGGATGCCTGCCCAGAAGTGGCCCACGTGACGCGCGAGTCCGAAGAACCCGAGCTGCGTGCTCCGCAGCATGAACTTCCCCGGGTACGTGCGCGCGTCGTGCAGCGCCGGACAACCCATGCCCACCTGCTCCACCGTGCCGACCATGATGGCCGTGTGCGCCATGTAGGGCGATACCGGCGGCTCATGACCGCGCGGCAATTGGATACGCGCATGGACCGGTCGCGTGAGCGCGTGCGGCGATTTGCGAAAGAGCAGCTTGGCCTTGAGCTCTTGGAGAAAGGCCTGCCAGACGACCTGGAGCACTCGCGGCGATCCGCGTTGCTCCGACTTGTAATACTCCTCGAGCAGGTTCACCGGCATGCCGGAGCCGTAGAGGAAGCCGTACGTGTCGGAGAAGCGGAGCATGGAGAGATGCGACGTATCGAGCGCGATACCCGCCGTCACCTTTGCCGCGATCCGTTTGGCGAACGCCTCCGGATTGGCCGCGGAGATCCCGAGCGTGGACGCCACGACGTTCATGGTGCCCATGGGAACGATGATGACGCGCGGCTGGTTCGGTTCCGGTTCGCGGTCATACGATTGCCGGAGCGCGGACAGCGTCGTCTTGAGCGTGCCGTCTCCGCCGCTCACCATGACGATATCCGGCCTCTCGTTGCGGATCTTGTCGATCGCCTGGTCGAGTTCCGCGATGGTCCTGGTGGAAAACGTGCGTTTGCGCGACGTCAGGACGCCCGCGACCATCAGTCCAAGTCCCTGGCGTGGCGTGTTCTTGCCCGCATGGGGGTTCTCGATGGCGACGATCTTCGGATTCTTGGCCATGAAGGCCTCCTTTTCGGCCTTGAGCCTGTCGTGAAAGGACTACCAAGGCAGTATGCCCGTGGGCCGGGAAAAGAGAAGGGGCCGACATGCGATGCATGCCGGCCCCGATTGAGACGGGTCTTCTCGGTTCAGAGGTCGCCGTCCGCGCCGCCGCCACCCGTATCTCCGCCGCCACAAGGTCCGTCGTCGTCATCGTCATCACTGACAGCGGCCGCGACGGCACCAAGCACGGAGGCTACGTCGTCATCGTCATCGTCGTCATCCGCCGTATCGACAGCGGGTGCCGTCCACGCCGGCGTCGTTGACCTGCTCGTGTACCCATCGTCGTATGGACGCGTGGGCGGACAGTACGCGCCATCATCGCTTGCGTATGATGATCGCGACGAGCGCCGGAACCAGCCGAGCAGCACGCCGAGCACGACGAGACAAAGAATCACCACGATGCCGATGACGAGCAGCGCGTAACCGCCTTGCGCCTGCGGCACTGGCGCCGCAGACGGGACAGTGGCGCTTGTCGCCTGTTTGGCAAGCTCGGCGATGATCGCGTTCACGCCGGCAACGACGGCGCCGGCCTGATCACCGCTGCGGAACGTCGGCGTGATGACGTCAGTGATGATGTGCTTGCAGGTGATGTCCGGCAGCGCACCTTCATTGTCGTATCCCGTGGCGATGCGGACTTTCCGCTCGTTCGGCGCCACCAGGAGCAGCACGCCGTCGTTCTTCTTCGCCTTGCCGATCTTCCACTGCTCCCAGACGCCCATCGAGTAATCGAAGATGGGCTGTCCGTCGAGCGACGGCACGATCAGCACGGCGATGGAGATGGATGACGACGCATGGAACTCGCGAAGCGTCTTCACGAGATCCGAGCGCGTCGCCG
>JBEEJS010000081.1:0-4654 GCA_041169025.1 Candidatus Parcubacteria bacterium | reverse complement strand
TGGGGCTCGGGCTCAAGGCGTACGTGTCCGCGCAGGTGTCGCAGTTCGGCAACGACTTCGTTTCCATCCAGCCGAAGATCCCGGGGCTTTCCTCGCGCGGCTCGCTTTTCGATCAGGCATCCGGCGGCAGCGATTCATCGCTCACGCAGGATGACCTCGCGGCGCTGGGCGACGTCCGCAACCTGCCGTACGTGGTGGCGGTGGAGGGCCAGCGTACCGCGCAAGGCGTGCTGACGGCGGGGGAGAAGAACATGACGTCGATCATCTTCGGCATCTCGCCCACGTACCAGCTCTTCGACGGCCAAGCCAAGATCGCGTCGGGCCGCTTCTATACCGAAGAGGAGAACCGCGCGTATGCGACCGTCGCCGTCATCGGCCCCAAGGTGGCGTCCAAGCTGTTCGGCACGACGGACGCGCTGGGGCAGCGTATCCGCGTGAAAGACCTGTCGCTCACGGTCGTGGGAGTGTTCGAGCCGCGCGGCGTGGTGGGGTTCTTCGACTTCGATACCGCCGTGATGGCGCCGGTGAACCTGGTGGCGAAGCGACTGGCCGGCACGACCAAGCTGAACGAGATCAACGTGAAGGTGGATTCCGTGGACCGGCTGCCGCAGGCGCAGGACGACATCACACGCATCCTGCGGCGCAGGCACGGCATCAAGGACGCGGCCAAGGACGACTTCTCGCTCACCACCGCCACCGCCGTCATCGAGCAGCTCAACATCGTGACCGGCGCCATCACCGCGCTGCTGGGCTTCTTGGCGGCCATCTCGCTGCTGGTGGGCGGCATCGGCATCATGACCATCATGCTCGTCTCCGTCACCGAGCGCATCCGCGAAGTGGGCCTCCGCAAGGCGCTCGGCGCGCGCGACGGCGAGATCGGCGCGCAGTTCCTGGCGGAGAGCGTGGTGCTGACCACTCTTGGCGGGATGATCGGGGGAGCGCTGGCGGTCATCGTCACCATCGCCATGGTGCTGCTCGCGCGGCTGTCGGGATTCCAGGTGCCGCTCGTCATTTCGCTGCCCGCCTTCTTGGCAGCGGCGCTGGTTTCCGCTACGGTGGGCATCGTGTTCGGGATCTATCCGGCGCGGAAGGCGGCCAAGGTGGATCCGATATTCGCGTTGCGCTCGGAATGATATGAAACAGACCCGCGTCACGGCCAGCATGTTCTACAAGTTCGCCTCATGCCCGCACTGGGTCTACTTCGACGCGTATGGCGACAAGAAGAAGATGGCCAAGACGCCGAAGTTCGCGGAGATGCTGCTCAAGAACGGCGTGCTGCACGAAGAGGAGATGCTTCGCGGTTTGTCCTATGCCCGTCCCGAGGGTGCCACGCCCGCCGCCCGCGCCAAGGACACGCTGCGCCTCATGAAGGAAGGCGTGGAACGCATCTACCACGGAGTGCTCATCACGCCGGACATGATCGGCGAACCGGATCTCCTGGAGCGTCGTAACGACGCGCCGTCCGATCTGGGCGAATACTACTACGTCCCCGTGGATATCAAGAGCGCGGAGAAGCTTTCCGACGCGCATCGGTACCAGCTGTCCTGCTACGCCGACCTCCTCGGCGCCACACAAGGCCGCCACCCGGCGGAAGGCTGCATCATCAACGGTTCCGGCACGCGCACCTGCTTCGCGCTGGCCGAGTTCGACGAGCAGTATCGCGAGGCGCTCGCCGCCATCCGCACCGAGCTCGATGGCGATTGCCCGCCGCCGCACCTTTCCAGCGGCTGCAAGCAGAGCCCGTGGTTCTCGCAGTGCAAGGCGCTGGCGGAAAAGCACGACGACATCGCGCTGCTGTACAACGTGAAGAAGAAGGCGGTGGTGGCGCTCCGCGAGGCTGGCGTGCGCACGGTGCATGAGGCCGCGCTCATCGACCCCGAGACGTTCCCCAAGAACCGCTACCTCAAGCGCGAACTGCTGGACCGCATCGTGGTGCAGGCGCGCGCGCTCATCGAGAAGAAGCACGTCCTGCGACGGAAGTTCATCCTGCCCGCGCCGCCGCTTGAGCTGTTCTTCGACATCGAGGGCGATCCGCTGCGGCAGGTGGAGTATCTCTTCGGGTTCCTGACGCGGGACAAGGACGGTCGCGAGGCGTACGTCACGCAGCTCGCCGAGCGGCCGGAAGACGAAGGCGCCATGTGGAACGCGTTTTTGGAGTTCATCGCCGGACTGCCCAAGGACTACGCCGTGTACCACTACGGTTCATACGAAGTGGCGCGCCTCTCCATGCTGGAGGCGCGGCATGGCGGGTCCAAGAGCCTGGAGCGTTTCCGCGACCGCATGATCGACCTGAACGAGATCGTGAAGGAATGCGTGGTCTTCCCGCTCTACTTCTACGGCATCAAGGACATCGGCAAGTACGTGGGGTTCGAGCGCGAAGGCAAGATCGTCGGCGGCGGAGAAAGCGTGGCGTTCTACGAGGACTGGCTGGCCACCGGCAAGCGCAAGTGGCTCACGGACATCCTGCTGTACAACGAAGAGGACGTGATCGCCACGCGGTTCCTCAAGGATTGGCTGGCGCACGAACTGGAGAAGGCGCACGCGGAAATGGGGGAATGAGAAAACGACCGCCTTCGCAGGGGGTCGTTTTTTCGTGCGCCGTGCCGGAGGCCGCGCGGGGCACCTCGCCGTGCGCGCGCGGTGCCGCCGGGTCAGATGACGGTTTCCGCGACGGTGATGTCGTCGTACGCGTTTCGCGGCGTCTCGCCGTCGCCCGTTTCCTTCGCGAGCTGCGCCGTCAGTTCCTCGCGCTTTTTGGCTGCGGCCGCGACGAGTTCCTTGGCACCGCCGCCCGCGTCCAACACCGCGAGGATTTCCGATTCCGCGAGCGCCCCGAAGACGCCGTCGGACATCACCAGCACCTTGTCGCCGGCTTTCGCGGAGAACGTCCCGGAATCGGGCTTCCGTTCGCCCACGGAGACGGCACCGGTGAGTCCGTTGCCGCCGTACATCAGGTCATTAAGGCGGCCGGCGACGTCCTTGAGTTTCTCGCGATCGCCCTGCACGTGATCCCGCAGGCGCATGGAATAATCCATCATGTCCACGGAGCGCGAAACGAGGTCGCGCTCGGCGTCGGAAATCTCGCCGCGTTCCATGGCGGAAAGCGCCTCGTCGTGGTCGCGGGTGATGAGGACGATCTTCTTTTCCGCGGCGTCGTAATGGTAGATGCGGCTGTCGCCCAGGTGCGCGAAGGCCACCTCCGCGCCGCCGTCCGGTTGGCGCACGTGGCGGACGAGATCGCCGGTCGTGACCATGTCGTACAGATCCTTGCCGACGCCGTCCTCCGTGACCTCGCCGCGGAAGTCGTTGATGGCTTGGGCGCTGACGAGCAAAGCGCGTTCCAGCACCTTGGCCGATTTGGCGGCGTTCATGTCGGGTTTCATCGTCTTGGCGATGAACGCGGCCGATTCCGCCGATGCCGTGCGGCTGGCCAGTCCGCCTGCGCCGCGGAACTTTGCGGCGCCGCGCGGCTTGCCGGAGATGCCGTCGAACACGCCGGTCATGCCGAACGCGTCCAGGGCATCCGCCGCGGCCAGCTCTTTTTCCGCGCAGGCCTTGAAGTGCTCCACTGCACGGTCATGGTTGGCATCGGAAAGGAGGATGCCCTCGGGGAACTCCTTCCGTTCGCGCTCCAGCCGCGCGCGATCGCCGAGCGCCGCGTCGTCGTTGCGGTCCGGGTGGCCGGGGCTCATGAGCGTCTCGCGTTCCACTGCGAACGATTCGCGCGGGCGTTCCGCCTCCACCGCGTTATGACTTCCGGATTCGATGCTCATAGCTTATTTTCCGCCACCGAAGAAACCGGAGAAGAAACCCTTCTTCTTCGGCTGCGCGGCGGATGGGGACTCGGCCGCGGCTCCGCCTTTTTTCGCGCCGCCGGCCTCGCCGTACAGTTCATCGAGACCCGCGCGCGCGGCAAGAAGCGCGTCCTCATGTTTCTTGAGGTGGCGCTTCAGTTCCTCCTCGGTCTGGCGCAAATCAAGGCCGATTTCCGTATGGCGGCTGGATTGCGAATCGCCGCGGCTCTCCAGGAGCTTCAGTTCGGTCTCGAGCGCGCGCTTTTCGGCAACGAGCATGCGCTCCTGTAACGCATCGCGTCCATCGGGCTTCACCGCGGCTTCCGCGGCGGCATCGCCGGAGTCGAGTTTGGCGAGGAGGGCCTTGTAGCTGTCGGCCTTGGTGCGGGCCTCGAGGTGGGCCTGCTGCAAACGGGCGGTTTCCGGGTTTCCGGAGGCGGGAGCGCCAGCGCGACCGGTCGGGATCTCGGCGTAGGTGATGTCATCGGGCTTTCCTTCAGCGGTCTGCGACAGGGCGAACGCTTCCTTTTCGACGTCCTTGAAGCTGCCGCCGCCATCCAGGATCTCCTTGATGCGCTCATCCGAGATGTTGTCGTGCAATCCGTCGCTGGTAAGGATGTAGTCGTCGCCGTCTTCGATCTCATCGGAGAAGACGTTGCCGTTCGGTCCTTTCTCCAATGTGAAATCCGGACTCCCGAGCGATTTATAGACCGTGTTCTTCGCCTGGTTCACCGACATCTTGCCGAACTTGGCTTGGAGTTCCGCTGGCAGCGTCTTGGGATCGCGCGTGGCCATGATCAGGTCGTATTGCGCGCGGTCGAGCCTGCCCTGGCGCAGGAAGAACCCGGCGACGTTCTCGT
>JBEEJS010000080.1:0-7260 GCA_041169025.1 Candidatus Parcubacteria bacterium | reverse complement strand
TCTGCGATGATATTCTCGGCCATGTGCGTTCGGAATATGAGTGACGCATGGCTTGTACGCGCATTGCCAACGTTCGTCAAAACCGCAAAAAGAAGGGGGATGAGAAAGAGGACGTGCTAGGCACGTCCTCTTTGCAAGAGAAGATTTTCAGGCGTACTGACTAAGGTATTCCTCAAGAAAATTCGGATCACCCTCATTTGAACAAGGTCCGGTCAATAGCACGAGTAGCGGAAAGACCGTTCCTAACGCGAGAGCCTTTTTTCCGCTCTCTGCAAGGAATTCGATGAAATCGACGTCCTTGAGATCCTCCGGACCATGAATCAACGGCTTCGCTTTCGCGGGAAGTCCCATGAGGATTTGTGCGGCCTCGCGAAGCTTCCCAATGCCGTCAGATGATCCTGAATCGACCAGACGTATCCCCTCCGCCTGAAGCGTCATGAAAACTTCCGCGGTCTCTCTCAAAAGAGACACTATGGCTCTCGAATCTTGAGTTTGCTGCACTGGGAAACTCCTATAATCTTGATGTTTGTAGGCGCAGCATACCACGTTTTAGCTATTTTGTCAATAATTATGGTCATTTTTGCCACCTGCGCCTGCCCATGGACAACCCGCCCCATTTCCGCTACACTCCTCAGTCATCGCCTACCGCGCCTCAAAGCGGCCTTAAGGGCGTTTCGGCACCCCCAGCAATGCTGCTGCGGGCAATAAATTGGCGAGCTCTGCCGTCCGCAGTAGCGGGAAACGAGCGTCCACCCATATGCGCCACTTCTTCATCCTCGGCAGCCACCCTTCCCTTTCCGTGGCTGAAATCCTGACCGTCCTCGGAGAGACCCTCCAGAAGGACGAATTCACCGTCACCGACTCCTCTCGCCACGCGCTCATCATTGAGACGCCCGCCGGCACCCCCGCGCTCGACACCGCTGCGCTCATGAAGCGCCTCGGAGGCACCGTGAAGATCGGCGTCATGCTTGAGGCCGCACCGGTCAAAGAATCCGAGCTCATCGCCCTCATGGCCGAGACCCTGGAGAAGAAGCGCGCCGGTCAAAAGACCGTCACTTTCGGATACAGCGTCTACTCCCTTGATGCCGAGAACCCGGTGAACCGCGCCGGCGTCATCGCCTCGCGCTTCAAGAAGGTCGGCATGGAGACGAAGCGCCTCCTCAAGGAAGCCGGTTTTTCCGCCCGCTGGGTCGCCGCGCAAACCGGCACCATGCTCACCTCCGTGGCCGTCGTGAAAAACAAGATGCCGGAGGAAGGCGCGGAGTTCGTCATCCTCTCCAAGAAAGACACCTGGACCGTGGGTATCACCACGGACGTCCAGCCCTTTGAGGAATTCTCCGAACACGACTACGGCCGCCCTGACCGCGACACCTTCCAGGGCATGCTCCCGCCCAAACTCGCGCGCCTCATGTTGAACGTCTCCGGCATCACGCCCGCCGCTGATGCCACCGTGCTCGATCCGTTCTGCGGCTCCGGCACCGTGCTCACCGAAGCGCTCCAGATCGGATTCGGCCACGTGCTCGGCAGCGACATCAATGAGAAGGCGGTGGAATCCTCGCTGAAGAACGCCGCATACATCACGGAGAAGGGTCTCGCCCCCGCTGGCGCGGAAGTCCGCACCCTCATGTCCGATGCGCGCGACCTGGCGCAGAAATTCACCCTCAAGAGCATCGACACCATCGTCGCCGAGACCTACCTTGGTCCGCCGCGCAACGGCCGCGAGACCCGTGGCGAGATCCAGCGCATGCTCTACACGCTAGGCAACCTGTATTACCAGTCGTTCAGCGCGTTCAAGAAAGTACTGAAGCCCGGTGCTCCCGTGATCCTGGCGCTCCCCGCGTACGTCGTGTCCGTGAAGGATGCGGGACGTGCGGCGACCACCGAGCTGCACGGCATCTCGCTCGCTGATTTCGCTCCGCTGGGTGTGAAGGTGGAACCGCTCCTGCCGCAGCCGATCATGGCGCGTCTGGGTGACAAGCCTTCCAAGAACCAGGGCCTGTACTACGGACGGAAGGATCAGCTGGTGTGGAGGGAGATCGTGAAGATCCGGTTTGCGTAAAAAATGCGCAAGTGAAAAGACGGCCCGCAAAAGGCCGTCTTTTCGTTCTCCGTTACGCCCCCACCCGGAAATGCACCACGTCCCCGTCCCGCATGACGTAGTCCTTTCCTTCAATGCGAAGCTTGCCCTTGTCACGCGCACCCGCCTCGCCCAGTTCAACGAAATCCTTCCAATCAATGACCTCGGCGCGGATGAACGACTTCTCAAAATCGGTGTGGATCACGCCGGCGGCCTGCGGTGCCTTGGTGCCGTGCGGCACGGTCCAGGCGCGGGTCTCGATCTCGCCGGAAGTGATGTAGGTCATGAGGCCGAGGAGCCGGTAGCAGGCTTCGATGAGCTGATCGAGGCCGGTCATCGAGAGGCCGAGCGCGGACAGATAGTCCTTCACTTCCTCCGGCGGCAGCGATGCCAGCTCTTCTTCCAGCTTGATGCACAGCGGCACCTGGATCTCCTCCGGAATGCCCGGCACGCGGTATCCTGCCTTGAGCTGTTCCTCATCCACGTTCACCACGTACATGAGCGGCTTCATGGTGAGCAGTTGCAGCAGCTTGATTTGCGCCAGCTCGTCTTCCGTATATTCGCCATCGCGAGCAGCCTTGCCATCGGCAAGCAGCTTCATCACCTTCTCCAGTCCGGACAAAAGCGCGGTCGACTCGCGGTCGGCACCGGCGCGCACCTGCTTGCGCAGCGTGTCCAGGCGCTTCTCCGCCACGGCGAGATCGGCGTACCCGAGCTCCAAGTTGATGACCTCGCTATCCGTCAGCGGATCGATGCGACCGGAAACATGCACGATATCCTTGTGCTCAAACGCGCGTACCACCATGACGATGGCATCGGTCTCGCGGATGTGCGCCAGGAACTTGTTGCCCAGGCCCTCGCCCTTTGACGCGCCCGCCACCAGGCCGGCGATATCCACGAACTCCACCGTCGCCGGGACGATCTTGGCTGCGTTGGACACCTTGGCCAGCGCGGCCAGCCGCGGATCAGGAACCGCAACCACGCCCACGTTGGGTTCGATGGTGCAGAACGGATAGTTGGCGCAATCCACCTGCTTCTTGGTGATGGCCTTGAACAGCGTGGATTTTCCGACGTTGGGAAGTCCGACGATTCCTACTTTGAGGGACATACTGGTGAAGAAAAGCCCCGCGAATGCAGGGCATGAGAAATCAAGGGAAAATCGTGACGTTGTCGCCAAGGCGGATGTCGCCGGCGAGGATGACGCGGCATGTGAACCCGCCACGGACGCCGTGGAGCGCGGCCTTCAGGCCTTGATGGGCCTCATCCATGCGCTTGCACGGTTGCGTGATGCCGGTCACCTCCAGGATGACGGCCGGACCGAACTGCAGTCGCAGCCCGTCGCTTATCGCCGTGAAGTCCATGCCGCTGATCAGCACGGAAGCGCGGCGCGTGGTCCACGGCAGGACGACTCCCAGGTCAGTGCAGGTCTCATTCCAAAGCTCTTTGCTCAAGATGGTCACCGCACGCTTTCCCGTCTGTCCTCCTTTGCCGGGCCGGTTACCGAAGACGCCGGTATTCGCATCGATCGATACCGCGCCATGCGGCATCATCGGGCCGCGTGAGACGTCGTTCGTCGCTAGCCCAAGAACGGTTCCGACGTGTGCGGTCATGACTCACCTGCTTGTGCATGTGCCATCGTGGTCTCCTCTGTTTCCTGTTGCCACGCCGCATGGCTCGAGCCGAAGCTCAAGCGATATGGAGTGGTGGACCGCATCGGGATCGAACCGATTACCTCTTCCATGCCATGGAAGCGCTCTACCAAGTGAGCTAGCGGCCCTCCTGCGCCAAACCTTTTGACCGTCTTAAAATATACCAATCGTCGGATGTCGTCAACCCTGACCCATGCAAAAGGCGACCCGCAAGGGCCGCCTTTCGCCTGAGTGTAGCCCTAATGCTTTACTCCAGGCTGATTCTGGTTGGTCGTGGGCGTCTCGACCGGTGCCGGGAGACCCGGACCCGCGGCCTTCTTGGCCGTGAGATCGGTCACCTTCTGCTTCACCGCGTCGTTGTCCGGGTTCAGCTTGGCGACCTCGGTGACTTGGTCAAGCGCCTTGTCGAACTGGCTCTTCTCCTCGTACATGGAGGCCAGGTACCAGCGGGCGTTGGCGAATGACGGCTGGCGGCTCACCACCGCCTCGAGGACGGCGATGGCATCGTCCTTGCGACCGTCGCGGTAGTACAGGAGCGCGAGCTGGAACGGAACGCCGATGTCCTGCGGGTTGTAGCGGATGACGCTCTCCATCTTTGAGATGGCGTCCTTCAGCTTGCCCTGGCGGTCATACGCGAGCGAAAGATTGTAGTGACCCGGCGCGTAGTCGGCCTTGAGCGTGACGGACTTGGTGAACTGCTCCACCGCCTTGCCGAGCAACTCATCGGTCTTCTTCTGTTCGTCCGCCTTAACCTTGGCATCCTGCGTGTCGGTCTTGGTGCGGTGCTGGTCGCTCTGCCACATGTAGACCTTTCCAAGTTCCACGAAGTTCTCCGGATTCGCCGGTTCGAGTTCGATGGCCTTCTGATAGGACTTCACGGCCCAGGTGTCCGCCTCGTCCGTGACGCCCATGAGGCCCTCGTAGATGGAACCGAGCACCGACCAGTTGGCGACGTTGTTGCCGCTCATGTCGGTGACGTTCTTGGCGACGTTCACCGCATTGGCGGTATAGGAGGTGACGAGCTGCAGCTGATCGGCACGCGCCTGCTTCACGCGCTTGTCGTAATCCTCCTGCTTCTCATCCTTCTTCTTGTCGATCTTGGACGTGGTGTTGAGCGTGCGATTGGCGAGCGAGAGGTAACCGAGCGCGAGGTTGCGCTGGTAGACCTCGTTCTGGCCGTTCAGCTGCACCGCGGTGAGCAGGTTCTTGACCACGTCGTCCGCGGAACCTCCCGCGTTATCGGTGCGGATGGCCTTGGCGTACGCGATTTCAGCGGAATAGCGCGTCCCCTCGATGAACAGACCGGAGAGTGCGAATACCAGTCCGAGGATGAAGATGAAGGAGACGCCCATCGCGGCGCGCGGCGAATTCTCGAAGCGCACGGAGAAGAAGTCCTTGCGGTGCGAGACGACGAGCGCGGCCATCGTGGCCCAGAACGCGAACTCGAGCGTCATGCTCTCGCTGTAGGTGAAGCGCGCCACGAGAAGCGCGACCCAGGCGGCGAACACGCCGATGAGCAGGTGCCAGGATTCCTCGTCGGTCTTAAGGAGCGTGCGGCCGGCGGACCAGAGGAGAAGCAGCGCGACGAGCAGCCAGGACAGCGCTCCGACGAAGCCTGTCGTGGCGAGGGAGGTCAGGATGCGCGCGGAACCGCGGTCGAAGCGCACGTTCCAGAATTGGCTGGCATTCACGTCGGCCACGCGGTACTTGGCGTAGTCATAGATGAACGTGCCGGGACCGGAGCCGAGGAGCGGGTGATCGCGCAGCGTCTTGACGGTGATATCCATGGATGCCTTGAAGGACGGCATCACTTCCGCGGGGTATCCGAGGGTCACCGGGAAGCGGAACAGCAGCAGGAGACCGGACACCACGAGTGCGGCGATAGGCAGGAGCACGCCGCCGATGCCGCGCACGTTCTTGGCGTGCACGAAGGCGAAGGTGATCATGATGGCGGACGACACCAGCAGGGAGACGGTCACCGGCCAATAGTCGACGACGGAGATGAGCGCGATGCCGATGACCGCCGTGGCGACGAGGATGACGGAGTCCAGCGTAACCAGCCATTTGGGTCCGCTGGGCATGGAGTCGCCGCGATCAGCCAGGAGCATGCCGCCGCACAGCGTCACGATGAACGCCATGTATACGCCGAGCGAAGCGACCGTGCCGACGGAGTTGAACGACGCGGTCTTGGCGAAGCTGAACGGCAGGATGAACAGCCCGAGCCCCTGCACGAGCGCGAAGAGTCCGGAGAGGAAACCGCCAAGCACCGTCGCCATGAGGAGCGTGCGGAGAGCCTTGCTGTCGCGGAAGTTGTTGCTGATGACGAAGTAGATCGTGGCGAAAGCGAGCACGGTCACGAAACCGGCGAGCTCCTGGCCGAAGTCCCCCATCATGGAAAGGTATCGGCTCTGCGAGTTCCACGCCGACAGGCCGTATGCGATCACGTACAGGACGACGAAGACGTTGACGATGGAACGGCGGTATTCAAAGCGGCGTTCCGCGAGCATCTTGCCGAGCCAGGCCATGCCGGCGATCACCGCGCCGGAAATGACAAGAAGCTGTTTGTTGAGCTCGATGACTTCGATGGTCCAGGGCAGGAAGAACAGCGGCACGAGAGCCATGAGTCCGAGAATCGTCCAACGAATCACCGCATCGCAGAACCTGACGATCTTCGACGGCCCGCCGATGACGGGAATGTGCAATGTCTCGTTCATAGAGAGCGAAAAAATGAAGCGTAAGCTTCTTAAATTGCGATAGGTAACAGGGTGAGTATAGCAAATTTAAGGTGGGGTCGGTTATGCACAGGTTTGGTGCTCGGCTATTTATTATTTTTTTAGCTTTGTTATCAATAAAAACGACCCAGCACTACACTGGGTCGTTTTGGTCATAGTGTCGCGGTCGGGTCAGGTGCCGGCGGTGTCGTGTCTTGCGGCGGTGTCACGGTTTGATCCGTAGCGGGAGGAGTTGAGGAGTCCGGAGCAGGCACAGGTGTCGGGTCCGGAACCGGCACCGGCGCTATGGACGGGTCCGGTGCCGGATTGACGACCGGCGGCGGCGTCCGCTTGTCATCAACCTGCATCAGCCAATAGTCGAAGGCGGAATCCTGCGCTGTGGGGTCCGATGTCTTCACCACGAAGAACCCGTCCCCTACCTCATCCACCCACCACCGGCTGCCCGGATCCTTGCGGAAGGTGATGAAGACGCGGGTGGAAGGCTTGATGGCGGCGTTGTGCACCTGCGCCGAAGACTGGCCGAGCAAAACGGTCGCACTGTCGATGGTAGTCATTTCGTCCGCCTGCGTGAGCGTGATGGCTTTCGTCGTCAGCATGTCGGCGGTGATGGTCTTCGCCGCCAGCTTACCATCCTTGTCCACGCTCCAGTTTCCACCGATTCCCGAGATAGACTCGATGCCATTGATGAACTTCAGGTTCATGAGGCCGCGACCGTGGAAGTCCACCGCGTCTCCCGTGAGAGTGATGAGGTCGTTCGCCGTGAGCTGCGACGCAGCCTGCGGAGCGGCGGTCGTGGTGCCCT
>JBEEJS010000079.1:0-3302 GCA_041169025.1 Candidatus Parcubacteria bacterium | reverse complement strand
AAGACCGTCCGTGACCTCCTCCTGACTTTTCCCCGAAAGCACGAGGAGTATTTGGCGTCCGCCTCCGTCGCCGACGCGGCCGAGAACATGAACGTTTCCTTCGTGGCGCGCGTGGTGAAAGCCGCAAACCGCCGCAGCTTCAAGCGCCGCATGACCATCACGGAGGCGGTGCTCGAGGACGGTACCGGGCGCATCACCGGCATCTGGTTCAACCAGCCGTATCTCACGAAGAACCTCGCCGCAGACAAGGTCTTCCGGTTCACGGGCAAAGTGCAGAAGACCAAGTTCGGGCTGCGGTTGGTGAACGCACGGCATGAATCGGCGGCGGGGTTCGCGATGGCGGGCGCGCCGCCGGAAGAAGGGGGAGAGGAGCCGTTTTTCGATCGGTCACATACGGACAAAAGTGTCCCCAAAGAGGCAGGTACCGACCAGGGTCTCATGCCCGTCTACCCCGTCACCGCCGGAATCTCCCAGAACGTGATGCGTGCGCTTATGAAGGAGGCGATGCCGGCCGTGGCGCTGCTGGAGGATCCGCTTCCGGAGGGCATCCGCGCGGCGCGGAAACTTCCCGCGTTCAAGGACGCCGTGCGCGCCGCGCATGAACCCGCGGACGAATCGGCGTACGCCGCGGCCAAGAAGCGCCTGGCGTTCGACGAGGCCCTTCGCCTGCAACTGTCGCTCGGTCGTCTCCGCCGCCTGCGGGAAACGCAGCCCGCCCCCGCAGTGCCGTTCGCGCGCGCCGCGACCAAGGTGTTCGTGGACTCACTCCCGTTCGCCATCACCGAGGATCAGCGCCAGGCGGCGTGGTCCGTGCTTCAGGATATGGAAAAGCCGCACCAGATGCACCGCCTTCTGGACGGGGACGTGGGTAGCGGCAAGACGGTGGTCGCCGCAATTGCCATGAATGACGCCGCACATGGTGGTTTTCAGTCCGCGCTCATGGCGCCCACGGAAATACTCGCCTTCCAGCACTTCACGTCGCTGTCGAAGATGTTCGCGCGAGAGCCGTATGCCATCGCGCTCTGGACGGGTTCGTACAAGCGCGTCGCACGCGGCGGCAAGGTCATCCTCTGCTCGTCGAAAAAGGAAATCGAGGGGCTTGGTGATGAGATCGCCGATGGAAAAGTCGCCGCCGTCATCGGCACCCACGCCCTCATCGAGGAATCGCTGCGCTTCGGCCGCTTGGCGCTCGCCGTGGTGGACGAACAGCACCGCTTCGGCGTGAAGATGCGCAGCCTGCTCTCCGGCAAGTCCGGACTCCCCGGCATGGACCCGCATCTCCTCACCATGACCGCCACGCCCATCCCGCGCACGCTGCAGCTCGCCATGTACGGCGACCTCGATTTGTCGCTCTTGCGCCAGAAGCCCGCCGGCCGCATCGACACGCAGACGCGCCTGTTCCCGAAGACCGAACGTGCTAAGGCGTACGACAAAGTCTGCGAGGAGATAGCGGCGGGGAGGCAAGCGTTCATCGTCTGTCCGCTCATCGACCCTTCGGACCTCCTCGGCGCCGCGTCCGTGACGGAGGAGTTCGAGAAGCTCCGCAAGAAGGAACTGAAGGGCATCAAGATGGGCATGCTCCACGGAAAGATGCCGTCGGCGGAAAAGGAAAAGGTCATGGCGGACTTCCTCAAGAAGAAGATCATGGCGCTGGTGTCGACCTCCGTGGTGGAAGTCGGCGTCGACGTGCCGAACGCGACGGTCATGTGCATCGAAGGCGCTGAACGATTCGGGTTGTCGCAACTGCACCAGTTCCGCGGGCGCGTGGGGCGCGGCGAGCATGCTTCGTTTTGCTTCCTGCTGCCTGGCACGTTCTCGCCGCAGACCCGCTCCCGTCTCCATGCGCTCGTGGAGCACATGGACGGTTTTGCTCTGGCGGAAAAGGACCTCCAGCTCCGTGGCGCCGGAGACCTCCTGGGAACCGCTCAGTCGGGCTTCCCCGAGCTGGCGTTCGCATCCCTGGCCGATACCGGCCTCATGGCCGATGCCAAGGCGGCCGCGGAGGAGATCCTGGCCGCGGACCCGGAGCTCGAGCGCAGCCCGGCGCTCAAGGAGAGCCTGAAGGCGGCGGCGAAGACGGCGCATTTGGAATAGCCATGGCACAGTCGCCCCACCCCACACCGCAGCACCGCATGGCGGGTGGCGTTCGCGCCCGTACGAGGCACCCGTAAAGAAGTCCGACCGTCTTGACAATACCTCCCTCCAGACATACCATGTCCCCCGATGAACAACTCATCAAAAAAGGGAGCATAAACGATGTCGACAGGTCATTGTCCAGGCTGCAACATGGCGTTCGCGACGAATGACGCGGACCGCCGGAAGATCGCAGGAGTGAGCGTCTGCTCACGGTGCGAAAGGACCTACCTCACGCGCGGACCGCAGCGTTTGTTGACCAGGATCGCCAAGGCCGTCAATCTGCCGGACTGGATGTTCACCATCCCGCTGGCGACGTCGGTGAAGGCGCAGGACCAGATGGCGTCCGCGCTCACCGTCAATTTCACTACCGCGTACGCCGCCATCCAGCTGCGCAAGCGTGAACTCGCCCAGGCGCTGAGCGAATTCCGCTACGCCGCCGCAAGCCGCGTGCAGGTGGACTACGACGGTCTGCTCCGCGACCTGAAGACGCTCGCCGCGCACGCCTCGCGCATCCTCAAACGTGAGGTCACCGTGGCGCCGACCGTTCCCAAGGCGCGTTCGAACGGGCACCGCGCCCAGGCGTAACGCAAGACGCGCGAAAGGGGAATCGCGCACGCAAATTTGAAACGGGGCCTGCCGGGCCCCGTTTTTTCGCGCGTGCTTTCATGGCAGCCGCTGCCCGAGGCACCGGCTCGCGCCGGTAGCCGCCGTCCGTGGCACCGTCTCGCGCCGGCAGCCGCCGTTCTCCCGCAGCGCGCCCTACGCCCCCTGCGCCACCCGCACCGTCCGCACAGGCACCGTCGCCTTCGGTGGCGCCCCGGCGAACGCCGCAGCCAAAGCCTCCCGCACCGTGGATGCCTCCTTCATCCGGAGCGCTGCCGGCTTCTTGGCGGACGCGGGCGCGTTCTTCGACAGTGGCACGATCACTCCTTTGATGCCGAGCGCGGCGGCTTCCGAGACGCGCCGGTCGCCGGCGGTCACGGGCCGCAGCTCGCCGGCCAGGCCGACCTCTCCCCAGGCCGCCATCGCGCCCGGCAGCGCTGCCTCGCGGAACGACGAGGCGAGCGCGAGGATGACCGCCAGGTCCGCCGCCGGCTCCTTCACGCGCATGCCGCCGGCGACGTTGAGATACACGTCATGCCCGGAGAGATCCATGCCGCCGTGTT
>JBEEJS010000078.1:0-2926 GCA_041169025.1 Candidatus Parcubacteria bacterium | reverse complement strand
AGCGCCGAGGACCTGGCCGACCTCCTCGTCAACCTGGCGGTGAAGCATGGATAACACGCTCGTCCTGATCGCCGTCGTGGTGCTCGTGGCGGTGGTGTTCGACTTCATCAACGGGTTCCACGACGCGGCGAACGCCATCGCGACCGTGGTCTCCACGAACGTCCTTCCGATAAGCACCGCGGTCGTCCTGGCTGGCATCCTCAACTTCGTGGGTGCCATGAACGGGACGGCGGTGGCGACGACCATCGCCAAGGGGTTCGCCGATCCGGCGCTGGTGACGCAGCAAGTGGTGCTCGCGGCCCTCATCGGCGCGATCATCTGGAACCTGCTCACCTGGTGGTGGGGACTCCCATCGAGCTCGTCGCACGCGCTCGTGGGCGGACTCGCCGGCGCGGTGGTGACGCATGCGGGCATCGGCGCCTTCAACTGGCTGACGCTGGTCAAGAAGGTGCTCATACCGCTGGTGATCTCACCGATCGTCGGACTCGTCATGGCGTTCATCCTGATGGTCGTCATCCTCTGGTCGTTCCGCAGCGTGCGGGCGAGCACGGTCAACAGCGTGTCGCGCAAGATGCAGTTGGGGTCCGCCCTGATGATGGCGTTCTCGCACGGCAGCAATGACGCGCAGAAATCCATGGGCATCATCACCCTCGCGCTCCTGGCGTTCGTCGCCAGCGGCCATGGGACGTTGCCGCTCTGGATCACGCCCGTCGGCGACAAGGTGCCGATGACCGTCATCATCCTCTGTGCCGGAGCGATCGCGCTCGGCACGATGGCGGGCGGCAAGAAGATCATCCACACGATGGGCAGTAAGATCATCAAGATCACCCCGCTGCAAGGCTTCGCGGCCGAAGCGGCAGGGACGCTCACCATCCTCGCGGCAAGCCAAGTGGGCGTGCCGGTCTCCACCACGCACTGCATCAGCGCCTGCATCATGGGCGTCGGTGCCACCAAGCGCCCCTCCGCGGTGCGTTGGGGCGTGGCCGGCAACATGGCGGTCGCCTGGGTGCTCACGCTCCCTGCGGCGGCGCTGATGGCCGGCGTCGTGATGAAGGCGCTCGACCTGCTCTCGTAACCGTCCCGTCTCACGGCCCTCGACTCTTCATGAGTCGGGGGCTTTTTCGTGCGTGCGGCGTTTTTTTTTGCGCGCGGGTCGTTTTCCGGACGCAGGTGGTATGATGTCCCCATATGATCTCTTTCCGCACCGCGCTTGCCGCCATCGTTATCTCTGCAGCGCTCCTGCCTGCCGCGGCGTCCGCCGCCCCGTCCCAAGGCACGCTCCTGAAACTCGCCTGTCCGGCCAACGCCGAAGCGACGCACTCTTGCCGAGCGGTCTATTTCTACGGACACGACAACAAGCGACACGCGTTCACGAACGCGCGCGTCTATGCCAGCTGGTACGCGGATTTTTCCGGCGTGCGCACCGTTTCGTCCGCCGAGCTCGCCGCGATTCCGCTCGGATCGAACGTGACGTATCGCCCCGGTTCCAAGCTGGTGAAGTTCCAGACCGACCCCAAGACGTACGCCGTGGCGCTTGGCGGGGAACTGCGCTGGGTGACGTCGGAAGCGGCGGCGTCCGGACTGTACGGCGCAGGATGGAACACGGGCGCGGATGACATCAGTGACGCATCGTATCTTGATTACCGTTTCGGTTCCTCCGTGGCGTCGGTGGCGGATTTTTCCGTCAGCGCCGAACGCACAGCCGCACCGACACCGGACGACAACCTTCCGGCAACGTATCGTGCCGTTTCCGTTGCCACCGCGAACGGGACGTTTTCCGTGCAGATGGTGAAGCTCATGGAGAACAGGTTCCGCATGATCACCGACGCGGCGGAAACATCCGACTGCGCCGACGGTTGCCCGTCCGCGCCGCTCCTCGATTTCGCGCAGCGCAACGGCGCGCTCATCGGCATGGACGGCGTGTACGCCTGTCCGCCGGACTACGCCGCCTGCGCGGGAAAAACCAACTCGTTCCTCTGGCCGTTCTTCGATTCGCCGTCGCGGACGATGCTCAACTCGTCCAGCCTGGCCGTGCATAAGGGGCCGATGCTGACGCAGGATGCCAACGGCGCGTACCGGTACTACCACCGCAGCGCGGACTTCGGGAACGTCTCTTCCTTTGAAGCGTCGCATGCCACGACGCTGCAGGCGGGTTTCGCGCACTATCCGTCACTGCTTGAAAGCGGTGCGGTGGTGGTGAATGACGAGCCGATGCTGGAGGATGGAATGAAAACGGTGAAGGCCGGGCGCGGAGGCATCGGGCTCGACGGGCGGTTCGTATACTTGCTCCTGGTGAAATCCGCCACCGTGCTCGATCTCGCGCAGGTGTTCGTGGCGCTCGGCGCGAAGGATGCGATGAACCTGGACGGGGGAGGGAGTTCGGCGATGATCTTCGATGGGAAGTACGTGGCGGGGCCGGGGCGGGCGCTGACGAACGGGATCTTGTTCGTGGGGCGGTAAATACAGCGGCGTAAACACGGAAAAAGAAATCGCCCGGCCAAGCGGCCGGGCGATTGCAGTCAACGCGTCTCGATGATCCCTTTCGCGATCCGGTCCGCGAGCGCCATCACCGTCAGCATCGGATTCACCGCGGGACTTCCCGGGAAAATGCCGGTGTCGGAGACGTACAGCCCGCGTACCTGGTGATGCGCGCCATACTCGTCCACCACGCCATCCTTGGGCAGACGCGACATGCGCGTGGTGCCAAATGCGTGGTTGGAGCCGATGATGGCGTCCCGAGGCAGTATGCGTGCCAGCGCTTTCGGGTGGAACGCCGACTCCGCCTCTTCCTTGGAGTGCAGGATGTCCGGCAGTCCGTGGATACCGGGGAGCACGCCGATGGCGCCGGAAGCCCAACAGATGTCCGACAGGATGGAGAGTCCGCGCATGAGCACGGCCATGTCTTCCTGGTGGAGATCGAAGGTGA
>JBEEJS010000077.1:0-3577 GCA_041169025.1 Candidatus Parcubacteria bacterium | reverse complement strand
GGCCACGCCGAGGTTGGCGATGAGGTGATCGATGTCATGCGTGCCGTATGCGACACCGGTGTGATGCGCGTCGCGGAGCAGGTAATCCAGGCGATCGCAATCCAGTTCTCCGGAAATCAACGAGCGAAGCATCCGATGGATGCCCTTGCTGCGATCGCGTTCCCCAAACCGCTCCTGCCAGGCGGCGCTCGGCTGCACGCCGTGATGGATGAGGGAGGCGATGTCCTGCGCCTGTTCCCGCGTGAGTCCGGATGCGGCGTCCTCCGCGAGCGCCGCCACGAGCAGGATGCTGTAATCCTCATGCGTCGCCTGCCTCGTCTTTTCCGGCGCCGCGCCGTCCGGAAGCCCGAACCACGCCCACGGCAGCGCCAACGCCCCGAAGGCAGGCATGAACCGCTCGCTCATGTGCGAGAACGGCGGATGCCCCAAATCGTGCAGTAGTCCTCCGAAACGCAGGATCTGCCGGAAATACGCCAGCGCGTTGTCGGAAAAATGCGCGCGCAGCACGTCGCCGCTCGTCTCCATCATGCGGTCCCACATGCGTCCGGCCACGTGCATCGCACCGAGCGCGTGCGAAAAGCGGTCGTGCGTGGCGCCCGGGTACACGACGTATGCCAGGCCCAACTGCCGCACGTAGCGGAGACGCTGGACGTACGGATGGTCGATCACCTTCTTCTCGACGTCGGAGAAGGAGATGGTGCGGTGGATGGGATCGCGCATGTCGTACATAGGAGAGCGGTTATGACCGGTTCATCGGGAGGCCGCGGGCGGCCCGCGCGGATGCCGGGAACGCGCAAAGGGACCCCGGCCCGGGATCCCTTATAGCGTATACGCCCGGTACGGATGTCCGCCAGGGCCGCGCTTGGAGACGTGCAGGGCCTTGCCCGACAGGTCGATGACCACCGACGCCAGCGTGACGCTGTCGTGCGGGTCGCGCGCGATCTGGCGGGTGACGGCCAGGCGCTTCGTGGTGAGCGATTTCTTGAGCGCGGGCAGGCTCAAATCCTCGGCCTTGCCATCAAGAAGGTGCTCCAGCACGGCCAGGCGGAAGCGGGAGCCGAGACGCGGCAGTTCGTCGGCGCGAGGGATGCGGGGCGACAGGCAGTGGTTGGTGTGCGCCAGGAAACGCGATGCGCCGAGTTCGGACTGGTCGTTGCCGCGCGTGGAAAGTTCCAGCATGTGCGCTTCCCCGCTGACGTGCGCCACGCCCACGGCCGTGGAAGCGGTGAGGTCCTTCATGGCCGACTTGCGGCGGACGTCACCGATCTCATGCGAGGAGTAATAGTCGCGCTGCACGAAATTGGACAGCGTCCCCTCGCGGCGCGGCGGGAAGTTCATGGAGTCCACGGTGAAGCCGAGGCCGCGCGCGTTCAACCCGCAGGACGGACCGGCGAGCATGTACGGATAGGTCAGCGCCAAAAAAGCCGGAGCATCGTCCGGCTCGGCGTGGCAGATGACCAAGCGGCCGTGGTAGCGGGGCGGGTAATCCTCGTTGTGGAGCATGAACATGCCGCGCGAGGTGGAGACGATGGCGCTGGAACACTTCTCCTTCTTGGGCTTGTCCCAGAGGTCGGAGATCTCATCGTCGGCCGTCAGCAAAAAGACGTCCTCGAAGGAAAGTTTGGCGCCCTCGGCGATGCCGCGGACTTCCTCGATGTACTGCGGATAGCGGCGTGCGGCCTGGGGGAGGTAGTTCTTCAGGACGAAGCGGCGAAGGTAGTCCACCTCGTGATGGGCGTGGTTGCGGTAAAATCCGGCGCTCTCGGCCAGGAATTCCTTGAGCACGTCCTTCACGGCGCGGCCAAAATCAACCCCCATGTCCCGGTGGCTGCCGCCGGTTTTCACATGCACGAATCCATTCATACCAGGGGCCTTACCGTGAACCAGGAACGCGATTCAGGCCATTATAGTAAGAATGGAGGAAGTTGTCCACAGCCTCCCCCGATATCAAAAAGCCCAGGCTGCCGCCGATGTCGCCCTTGGCGGCGGCAGTCGGAACGCCCACGTATTGGCCACTCGCATCGAATACCGCGCCGCCGGACGTGCCGGAATCGATGAGTGCGGAGGTCTTGATGAGCTGGGAGCCGACGCGGCCGCTGACCACGCCCTGCGTGAAGGTGAAGGTCTCCGCGCCGATGCCGGGGTAGCCGCCGATGAAGACCGGGTCGCCGATGCCGAGACCGAGCGACGCCTCCTTGATGCCTGTCAGGTCCAGCGCGGGGAACGACGCAGGGAGCGGCTTCTTGTCCAGGTTCTCGGTGATGCGGAGCACGGCGAGATCGCCGGCTTCGTCCAACGCTTCGACTTGCGCTGCATACTGTATGCGCGGCGCGATGCGGGCATCGGAGGTGAAGCCCACGCCGCAGAGCTTGATGAGCGACCCGTTCTGCGAGACGAGCAGGTGGTGGTTGGTGAGGATCAGGCCTTCCTTGGAGAAGACGGTTCCGGAACCGGTGTAATAGGTATCGGCGTGCTTGTTGTCTATGCAGACGATCTCGGTGAGCGACGGCAGCACCGTGGCGATGGAGAACGGCGACCTGGAGGCGGCGTTCTTCGATACGGCATCGGCGGCGGTCTGCTGCTCCGACAGCGTGCGCAGGCGATCTTCGACCAGGGCGCGCTCCGCCGCGTCCTGCGACCGCAGCCGCGAAAGCTGCGCCTGGAGCCGGGCATTGTCCGCGGCGCCGGCGCGCGTCTCATCGATGAGCCGGTCATAGCGATCGAACCGGAAGTACATCGCTCCGACGAGCGTCACGATTGCCGCCACGAACGTGATCCACGCCGCGCAACGCAGGTGGAAATGGAACGTGGGGTCGAGTTCGTACTTGCCGAAGATGCGCATGACCGGAAGGATCAGAATTTGATGACGCGGCCGGGTTTGAGGGTGCCGCTTTGCGGCGGGGCGGACGGCGGAGTAGGTTGCGGCGCGGGGGTGCGGGGAACGAGGGGTGGGGCTGGGGGCGGTACGGGGGTCGGGGGTGCGACGGGTGCGGGGGCGGCTGGCGCTGGGGCGGCTGGCGCTACCGGCGCGGATGCTGGAGCTGCAGTTGCAGGCGTCGGTTTCGGCGCGGCAATGGGTGCCGGAGCCGCGGGTGCCGGCTCTGCCGGTTTCGGCGGAACCAAGACGGTGTCGCTCTCATCCGTCCCCTGCCCTTCGCTGGCGATGACGATGCGCGGCTTGTTTGAACCTGCCAGCGGGATGTTCGCGCCACTCACGAAGGTGACGGCGGCGGGATCGGGCAGGCGAGGGTTTCTTGCGGACGGCGCGGCGGGGCGGGGTGCCGGCGGGGTGGCCGGCTTCGGCGCGGGGGCTGGTGGCGCTGTGGTCGTGGGAGTCGCGGACGGTTGCGGTGCGGTCGCGGCAGGCGCCGGTCGCGGCGACGGAGCGGAGGCGGGTGCGACAGGAACAGTTGATGCGGCAGGGCGCGGCGCATTCACTGGCGCGGGGCGCGGGGCTGACGGTGCTGGGCGCGGCGCGGGTGGCGCGGCGGGACGGGGCAGCGTTGGCGACGAGGCGGACGGCGCAAGAGGCGCGGCGGGGCGCGGTGCAGGCATCGCGCTCGGGCTCATCGATTTC
>JBEEJS010000076.1:0-18893 GCA_041169025.1 Candidatus Parcubacteria bacterium | reverse complement strand
TTTCACAGCGGCGTCCGCGGCCGTGATGCGGCGGAAGATCGATGCCGCGCCGGCGAGCGCGAGCGGCGCAAGCAGGAACAGGCCGAGCTCGAAGACGCGGTCGGCGTAGCTCGACTGTTCGTACGAGATGAGGAACGGCAGGCGGATCCAGGAATTCATCAGCAGCCAGTTCGCGGCGAGCATGCAGGTGCCGAGGAGCCAGGCCGTCCAGGCATGCGTCTTTTTGCGGAGCGCGCGGGCGCCGATCATGGCGAGCGCGAGCAGGGCAGGGACGCGCATCAGGTTCCAGGCATAGGTGAAATCCAGGAAGAGGTGGAAGCGACGGGTGGGCGCGAGCGCAGATAGCATGTCCGCAAGCGTCACGCCGGTATCGCCGACGGAAACGGACGCGCCACCCGCGCCGGAGAGCATTGCATTCACCACGAACATCGCCGGAAGCGCGGCGGCACCGGCGAGCGCGAGTGCGAAAGGCATCAGTGGCAGCGCGAGCACGCGGCCGACCGCGCCCCGCACCGCGCCCTCGCGCGCACGGAACGACGCCACGAGCGCCACGAAAAACAGCAGCGGTACGCCCGCCAGCGGATGCGTGGCCGCGGACGCGCAGGCGAGCGCAAACAGCGCCGACAGCGGGAAGGCGCCGAGCCCGGCGGGGATGGCGAGCAGCGCCGTCATCAGGAAGAGCGCATCGGCGAATCCTTGCGGCGTGGTCGCGGCGAAAGCGCTCAAAGGAAGCAGGAGCACGAGCGCTGCGGCGGCGGACGCGGCGGCGCGGCTGAAGCGGAGCCCGCGCCGGAGCGCGTAGTACGCGCAGGGAACCACGAGCGCCAGCGCCACGGGGACGAGTGTCGCATCTATCACCGGAACGCCGCCTTTCAGGAATCGCGCGGTCAGCGTCACGATGGCGTACTGACCCAGGTAATAGAACGGCTTTGGCGAGATGAAGCCCTGCGTGAAGATGGTCTGCTCCGCCGCGCGGTGGAGGAACGGGTCAAAGCCGTACCCCACTTTGTAAACGAGTGCCGTGACCGATGCCAGCATGCCGGTGAGCGCGGCCGTACTCACCAAGGCCAGGCGGGGAGCGAGGCCGCCAAGCGCCGCCGTCAGCGTCAGCGCAGCCGCGATGAAAAACAGCGCGAAGATCTGCGAGGGGACGGCATCCCACGGGGAGCGGATGGAGTCGGCGGTGCCAGACGACGCGAGCATCGTTACGGCGGCCCAGGTGAGCGCCAGCGCCGCAGTCACGGCGATGATGCCAAGCCCGGTCCGCGACCAATGTTCGTCTGGCCGTTCCACCGCAGGGTCCGCGCCGAGCTCGGCATGCGGCGCACCGGACCGAAGGGGGGCGCCACGCGTGCTAAGCATGCGCATCCACACGGAGCAGAGGACCGCGCTAAGGACGAGTACGAGCACGCATGCCATGGTATCGAGCCGCCAGACCTTATATATGACCGCCCCCACGCAAACGGTCACTGCCGTCAGGGACAGGGAACCGAAGAAAACGCGCCACACGGCGTGTTCGCGAGGCAAAAGCGCTCCACCCAGCAAGAAACCCATGCCAAGCACCCAGCCTGCCAGGATCGCGCCTCCCGCCCAGGCCGGAAGGGGGGCTGCCAGGCCGAAAAGTGCCGCGGCTGTCAGGAATGCGGGAAAAACGCTATGATTGAGGGAAGTCGATCGCATGAAACGATTGTATCACAGCTATGTTTTCATCGTTGAAGCGCCAAGCGCCGAAGACCATCGGTGACCGCCTGTTCGCGGTCATCGAGCCCCTGTTTCCGGCTGAAGTGCGGCCAAACCATCTTACCTTGCTCCGATTCGCCCTTATCCCGGTGGTGGCGTACTATCTTCACGTCGGCAATTTCGCCATCGGCGTGCCGTTGTTCGTCCTGACCGGCCTCACGGACTGGATGGATGGCGCTCTGGCGCGCCTCCGTGATCAGGTCACCGAATGGGGGATTTTCTTCGATCCCATCGCGGACAAGCTGCTCATCGGCACCGTGCTCGTCCTCGTCGTGCTCGAGCATATCAATCCCGCGCTCGGTTGGACGCTCTTGGCCGTGGAATCGCTGCTGTTCGTCGCGGGCGTCATCGGGCGGCTGCGCGGCGGGAAACCGACGCCGGCGAACGCGTGGGGAAAGGCGAAGATGGTCGCCGAGGTCATCGGCGTATCGCTCCTCCTTTTGGCGCTTTGGTCCGGAATCGACCTCTTCGTGCAACTCTCCACTGGCACGCTCGCCGTGGCGCTCATCACCGCGCTCGTGAGCATCTTATGGCGCATCCGCTGAATATCCTCCTATGCATGCCTTCCTGAAGCATCCGCTGCTCCGCAAGACCGCGCTCGTCATCGGCCTGCTCGCCGCCGCAGCGGCGCTCCTGTCCTGCTACTCCTTCCTGCCGCTCACCGCGCCGCATATCGCGTCATCGCCTGACGAGAACGCCGTCCGCGTGTATGCGGAGCGCTTCTCTTCCTCCGGCCTGCTCTACCTCGCCGATCCCATCGCCATGTTCGCGCCGGACCGGATCGTGCCGCGCGCCGTGCGCATGGTGCATGATTTGGCCGTGCCGGTCGGATTCATCGGCCTGCCGGTAATTTACGGCGGCATCGCGGCGGCCACCGGCACGGCAGCGCTTCCGTTCATGACGCCGGTGCTGGCGCTGCTTGCCGTTGCGGCATGGGGCGCGCTCGTCGCGCGGTTCTTCGGTGCGCGCATGGGTTGGGCCGCCGCCGTGCTCCTCGCGGTGCAACCGGTCTGGTGGTATGAGACCGCGCGCACGCTGCAACCCAACGTGGCGTTCGCCGCTTTTTGCGTCTTCGCGCTGTATTTCCTGTTCGCGTCGCCCTTTGAACGCGCGCGCGATCGCAACCTCGGTTCGCGTTGGCTGAAGCACGCCGATGCCGGGCTGGCAGGCGTGTTCATCGCGCTCGCGCTCGCGACGCGCTCATCCGAAGTGTACTGGTTCTTCATCATCACGCTGACGGCGCTCGCGGTGTCGCGCCTGCGGAACGTCCCGTGGTTGCGGCTCGTCATCGCCGCCGTCACCGCGCTGTTCATCTTCGCGCCGTTCGTGGCGATGAACGCCGATCTCTACGGATCGCCGTTCGCCACGGGATATGGCACCGGCACGGACGTCCCGGTCGCCGTCGCCACGCAGGGTCATGGCAACGCGCTGCTCGGTGCCGCGCGGCCGCTGCTGTTCCCGCTTGGGTTCGCGCCGAGGACGGCCTTCGCGAACTTTTGGGCGTATGGCGTGCACATGTTCCCGTGGTGGGCGTGGCTGGTGCTCTGTGCGCTGGTGGCCTACGTGATCACCGCCGCCCGTGAATGGCGCGCCGGCATCCTGGTGCTCTGCCCGAAGCGCATGGCGTTCCTGTCCGCTGCGGCGGCGCTTTCCCTCTGGCTCATCCTGTTTTACGGCAGCTGGAACGTGCAGGACAACCCGGATCCGTCCGCGGTGACCATCGGGTCATCATACTTGCGCTATTGGCTGCCGCTCTTCGTGGCGTCCACCGTGCCCGTGGCGTGGCTCATCACGCGCGCGTCGTACGCGCTGCCGCGCCGGACCGGCATGGCGATGTTCGTGTCGTTCCTGGCCTTGGCGTCCGTCGCCGGGGCATACGACGTCTTCTACGCGCCGCAGGAAGGATTGATCGCGATCCGCCGGAACCTTTTCGCATCGCAAGCGAAGGCCGACGCGGTGCTGGCCGCGACGGCGGAGAAGGACGCCATCATCGTGGTCGTCCGTTCGGACAAGTTCCTCTGGCCGGCCCGCCACGTCATGGTCGGACTTCGTGACGATGGTGCGTATGCCACGCTCGGCTACATGAAGAACAAGGCCCCGCTGTTCTACTTCGGCATCACGTTGCCGGAAAAGGATCTGGCCTTCATGAACGGCGTGAAACTCCCGCCGTACGGGCTGGCAATGAAGTACGTCCTCACTTCCGGCGACGAATCACTGTACCGTTTCGAGCGGACGGATCTGCCCGCGCGAACGCCATCGAAACGATGAACGCCAAACCGCACAACGCATACGGCGCGGCCCTCCGCGCCTTCGCCGTGACCGCCACCCTGTTGGCGGTAGCGTTCGTGCTGACGCGTTCTTCCGTTCCTGAAGGACGGCTTTCCACCGATACCGCGTTCGACGGACCGGCGCCGTACCTTTCGGAGCCGAAGCCTTCGGAGCGCGTCGGCGACGCGGTGTCGCGCGTGAACGAGACGCTGCGTCCGCTTCTTGATGAGCCGGTGTACGTGGACCTGCGTCCGCCTGCCCCGTTCAAGGACGCGCGTGTGACGCTTCGCTTCGCCGCCACCTCGCCAATCGTGGATGTTGCCGCGCAATCATCGGCGCCGGACCGTCAGTTCACCGTGCGCACGGTGAAGCACGCGCTGCTCGATTCGCTGGCGTCCGCCGCCTGGACGCGCGTGTCGGATGGGGGATTGTCGCTGTATCAGCGGCGGCCGGTCTACAAGGACATGGCGTCGTTCCTGGCGCATCCGCCGGCGCAGGACAAGATCGCTGCCTGGCACGCGGAACCGCCGTCGAACTTCCGGCTCCCCGGCTACGCGCCGTCCTCCGATGCGCGCGGCATCATGGTATCGCTTCGCGGCAGTCACCGCCTGCTGACCTACGTGAAGGGGGAGCCGCTCTCGTTCACCTTCGTCCTGCAGGACATGAACCGCGAATCCGGCGCGGACGCCACGCGTGCCGCGGTGTACGCGCTTGGCGCGTCGACCCCGCTCGCCAGCGCAGCGCTCGGCGATGACGGCGACGTATCCGACGATCAGAAATCATCCGGCCTCCGCGAACTCACCGTCACGTTGCCCGCTCCGGCGGAAGGCGCGTACCGCGTCGCGCTCGCCACGACCGACGACGTCTTCATCCGCGAGATCCGCACGCGCCAATCCCGCATCGTCTTCGAAGATCACCTTTTCCTGGGCGATCACGTGGGATACAGCCCGCAAACGCCGCCGTTCACCGCGTACGCCAGCGGCACGCGGCTCGCCGCGCGCACGCCGCATGCGGAATCCACGCAGACGCTGGTCGTCGGCGGCGCACCGCTCCTCATCGACCAGCCGGTGGCGCAGGTGTCGACGTCGCTGTTCGGATCCACACCCGTGGCGGTGACCGCCCCCAAGCGGGACGTCATTCTCGAGACCGACGGCCTGTTCGCGCTTAGCGCGTCTGACTGGTTCGATCCGCTCCCGTTCCGCCTCGGCCCATCCGCGACGCGCACCGAGCTCGACGCGCGCGGCATCGATTTCGCGCTCGCGGCGTACCAGCCGGGAGTCTCGCTCGGTGGCATCACCGAGGCGAGCGCCGTCTTCCCGTTCGCCGACCTGGCGCGCACGCCCGCGGGCGCCTATCGCTTCGCGGTGTCCGTTCCGGGGAACGGGGGGCAGGCGCATGCGGGCGTCGACGTGGCGGGCATGTCGTTCCTGCTGACGCGCGACATCTTCGGAGCGGACGGCTTTTGGGCCGCGTTTCGCGGCGCCGCACCCGCGCGGGACGATGGTGATGCCAGGACGCAGCCGTTCGGGTTATCATTCGATGACAAGGTGGAATGATATGCGCGTTTTCTCCTCTACGCTCGCGGAAACCGGGCGCGTGGCGCTCGTCTCGCTCCTCGCGGTCATCGCGTCGGTGCTCGTGTTGGAATTCGTGTCGCCGGGATTGTCCGGTAACGTGGTGTCCGCGCAGCGTCTCGTGGCGGCGGCCGTGGTGAGCGCCGCGCTTAGCCTGCTGGCACCGGCGCCTCGGCCCGGACCGTTTGGCGTGGCCATGCACGCGTTCGCGGCCGCGCTCGCGGCGCTCCTGGCCTTCGAGGCGACGTTCGCGTTCTTCGCCGCGTTTCCCGCGCTCCGCTGGCAGGTCTCCTCCGCGGCCGCGTTCGCCGCGGCCCTGCCGTTCCTGGCGTTCGCGCTGCGTGAAAAACGCGCATGAGGCCGGCTGAAATCGCTTAATCCTTCCTGTCGCATATGTCAGACTGCCTCTTCTGCAAGATCGTCTCCGGCCAGATCCCGTCGCTCAAGGTGTACGAGGATGCCGACGTCTTCGCGTTCCTCGATATCGCGCCGGTGAACGCCGGGCACACGCTCGTCGTGCCGAAGGCGCACCACGTTTCCCTGGAGGAGATGCCGGTCGAGGACGCCGCACGTCTCTTCGCCGCCGTGCGTCGCCTCGCGCCGGGCATCCGCGCCGCGGTGGGTGCGCCCGCGTTCAACATCGGCGTCAACACCGGCAAGGAAGCCGGGCAGATCGTGATGCATGCGCATGTGCACGTCATGCCGCGGTTCGCGGACGATGGGCTGACGCATTGGCCCAAGAAGCATTTCACGGAGGAGGAGATGCGCGGGTTCGCGGGGAAGATCGCGCAGGAACTGGGCGCGGCCGGCTGAACCGCCGCGACCGGCCGCGGACGGTACGCATGAGGACCGCTGGCAGGCCGATCAGGCCTGCCATCTTGTTTTGCCGTCTGCATTCCGGTACCATGCCCGAACCGTCATACGCAGGAGTCATTTCCATGCCCATCAAGGCGATCCTCTCAGACATCGGCGAAGTCGTCGCTCCATTCGATAATTCGCGCACGTTCTCGGCGTTCGCGGCCATCGCGCGCGTGAGCGTGAACAGGGCCATGCATGAATTCGTCGTCCGCGGCCTGCCGAAGCTGAAGCAGTACGAGCGCGGTGACATCTCCACCGAGGAGTACCAGAAGACGATGTGTAGCAGGCTCAACCTCTCCAAGCCGGAGATGCCGACGGCGGAGGAATTCCATCGCGCCTACAGCGACGTCTTCACCGTCCGGCACGACGTCCTCGGCGAGTGGAAGCGATTGCGTGCGAGCGGCCTGGTCATGGTGGCGGTCTCCAACATCTGCGAGATGCGTCACCGCTGGCTGCACGAAGAACACCGATTGTTCGACGTCTTCGATCACTTGGTCATGTCGTACCTGGAAGGCCATCGCAAACCGAGCGCGGAGCTGATGACGCGCGCGCTCGACCGCGCCGGCGTGCAAGCGGAGGAAGCGCTTTTCGTGGATGACCTGGCGGAGAACCTGCTGCCAGCCGCGGCGCTCGGCATCGTGACGCATCACTTCACCGGTCCGGAAGGGCTGTTCAAGAAGTTGGCGGAACTCGGACTGTGACGCGACAGCACTCGGCTCGATAACGAAACCCCGCTCTGCATGAGCGGGGTTTTTCATGTCGTGAGGTACGAGGGGCAGGCGACCTGGTGGCGGTCAGGAGCCAACCGGCTAGAATGCCCGCTCGTACAACCCTTTCCCGTTCCCGACCTCTCCGGTGAACCGCAGCAGTCCGGCCGCGCCATCCACCGCGAACGCGCCGACGGAGGTGAACTTGGCGAGCTCGTACGCGTTCTTCGGTTCACGCGGATCGAGATCCACGTTCACGATGCCGGTCGGCGTCGCGTAAAAGACGGATTCGCCGGAAGGATGCCAGGCGCAACCGGTGATGGGCGTGCTGAGGCGCGTCACCAGTTGATGCGTGCGGCTGGCAGGGTTCGCCACGGTGATCTCAAAATCGTTCCAGGCGAGCAGCGGGTACTTCGCGCCCGCGAGCCAGCGCGCATCGGAACCGTTCACGTCGTCCAGGCGCGAGCCGTCGGAAGGGGAGAGCGCGATGATGCGTCCTCGCACGTCTTCGGCGAGCAGCAGGTACGGGCTGGCGCGATGGAGGAAACGGTAGCCGCCGGACGGCAGCGTGGCGAGGACGTCGGGGACCGGCGACGGACCGGTGGAGGAGACGGTCGTGCGTTCCAGCGTCACGGCGTCTTCGCCGGCCCGCAGCACGTATGCCGTTCGCCCCTGCATCAGCGCGTCACGGATGCCCAGGCCCGGCACCGCCGCCACGGCCGTGCGGGTCACGGGATCGACGGCATAGACGCCGCGCGCGGTCACCGCGATGGCGCGCGAACCGTCATCGCTCCATGACGCGGTGATGACGCGGTTGCCGGTGATAGCCGAAAGGTCCGCGGACGGCGCGTTGCCGAGCGCGTCGTACGCCATGACGCCGGGCGTGCCGGAGCGGTGCGCCAACAGGACGTGCGCCGCGTCCGGCGCCCAGGTGATGACCGCGTCACGGCCGGCACCGGTCGGAAGCGAGGCGAGCGTCACCGCCGCTGCGCGGTCGGAGCGTTGCACGACGAGCATGGCGCGAGCGCCGTCATCGGTGATCATCGCCGCGCCGTGCGCGTCATCGGTGAACGCGGACGCCGTCGGCGTCGCGGGGAAACGCAATTCCGGCAGCGCGTCCTTCACCATCGTGCCGGTCACGAAGGTCGTCTCGCCGCTCGTCACCGCGACGTTCTTTTCCCACGGGAAATAGCCAGGCGCCTCGAATCGCACGCGGTACTCCTCGGGGAGGAGTCGCGTGAAGTCGTACGGCGTCGTTCCGGCCTGCGTTTCGCCGTTCAGGAGGATTGCCGCCTTGGCGGGAGTGGTCACGGCATGGATGATGCCGGTCTTTTCCACGCGATGTTTCTTCCAGCTGTAGCTGTAGCCCGAGGTGTACAGCACCACGAGCGGCGTGGTGATGCAGAAGGCCAGGATGAAGAAGACGGTCAGGGCGCGGCGGAGGAACCTTGTCATAGGATTCGGGAGGTGGGACCATGGTTTTACTATCATCCAGTATGACACATTCCATGAAGGAGGACAGCACGGCGGATAAGGCGGAAACCGGGGTAACCGGAGCGGCGGCGGCTGCGGCAAAGCCTGCCACGTCGAAACTGCGCATTTTAGGAGGAAAGGCCCTCGAAGGCGATATCCGCGTGGGCGGCATGAAGAACGCCGCCACGCCCATCTTGGCGGCCACGCTCCTCGTGCAAGGGGAGTGCGTCATTGATAACGTCCCGCGCCTCTCCGATGTGGAGCGGATGCTCGACATCCTGCGTTCTCTGGGATCGCGCGTGGAATGGACCGGCACGAACCAGGTCACGGTGGATACGCGCGCCGCGAACATCGCGTCGCTGGATTCGCGTGCGGTGAAGTCCATGCGCTCTTCCATATTGCTGATGGGGCCGCTGTTGTCGCGCTTTCATGAAGTAGCGATTCCCGAACCGGGCGGCTGCAACCTTGGCAACCGGCCGATTGATGACCACCTGAACGTCTTGCGCTCCCTGGGTGCGGAGGTGACCCGCGACGGCGCTGACTATCGCCTCACTACCACCGGACTCAAGGGCGGCATCGCGCGGCCCGTGTTTTCCGTGACCGCCACGGAGAACGCGGTGATGGCCGCGGTGCTCGCGTCAGGCCGCACGGAAATCCGCATCGCCGCCGCCGAACCGCATGTTGAGGATCTCTGCCGATTCCTGAACGCCGCAGGCGCGCGCATCTCGGGAATGGGCACGCACACGCTCGTCGTGGATGGCGTTGCCACGCTGCAGTCCGTGCGCCACCGCGTCATCCCGGACCAGATCGAGACCGCCACCTTCGCCGTGCTGGGCGCGCTCACTAAGGGCACGCTCCATATCCGCGGCGTGGATCCGTCCCAGCTCGACATGATCCTCCTGGTGCTCGGCCGCGCAGGCGTGCGCTACACGCTGGAAGGGGACGTGCTCACCATGGAAAAGCCGCAGAGCATGAACGCATTCAAGGTGCAGACGCTGCCGTATCCGGGGTTCCCCACGGATGCGCAGGCTTTGTTTGGCCTCCTGGCCACGCAATGCGTCGGCACGTCTTTGGTGCATGACCCGATGTTCGATGGCCGCTTCGGCTACATCGGCGAACTGCAGAAGATGGGAGCGAATGCCACGGTTTGCGATCCGCATCGTGTGCTCGTGTCAGGGCCAACGCCTTTGTATGGGACGGAAATCCGCTCGCTTGATTTACGCGCGGGTGCCACGTTGGTGATTGCCGGTCTTGTGGCACAGGGGGAGACGTTGATCCATGGCGCGGAGATCATCGATCGGGGGTATGAGGCCTTGCATGATCGGCTGGCCGCCTGCGGCGCTGAAATCGCGCGTGTCGCCTAAGGACCGGTAGCAGTCATGCTTGACAATGACGGAAAAATGGCTCACGCTACGCATCGTTCCTTGCGATGCGACGGAGTCGTTGCATGCATGGAAGAGGAGCATTCCCGATGACGCAGACATCAGTCGCGACGCTCACGATCGACTGCGATGCGCCGATTCCCGAACCGGTGCGCCGCCGATTGCGGCTCGCCAACGGCTTTGACTACCACGAAGATGACCAGGTGCCTTCGCGGATGCGAGGGCGGATATCCGTGCGTGCGTCCCACGCGGTGGATGCGTTTCTCGCGGAAGGTCAGCAGGGTCGCGGGCAGCGTAGCGGCGAGGAAGTGCTCTCGGACATCCTCCGTCGATCCGCTCCCGTCTACGGCGTGGCTGCATTGGAGCGATTGCGTGACGAGGGGTTCATACCGGTGGCGCTGCAACGTCGCCATTTGTTCGCATGGGGCGATCTGTTCCGGATGCGGGGACATGACGGTCTCTTCGTTCCGGCATTGCTGTGGCGAAGCGCGGCGTGGCATTGGTGTAAGTACCTGTACGGTTTCGAAAACGTCTGGAACGCGTCGAGTCCGGCCGCGTGCGGGATCAGGTGACGCGGGTCACCACGGACCTCTACCGTCGTTTCCTCCCGCGGGTCAGCTGACGGTAGACGCACCGCTCGTCCAGACGTTCTTGGGCGCCTATCGCTTTCTCAGGGGCGCGTGACAGGTTGTACCTTTGCTCGTCGGCACGTTCTCGCTCCGCATGTGCCATTGGCATGCGGAGCGTTTTTTTGGAAACAGGGGAAAAAATAATGACTCCCCGGACCGATCAGTCCGGGGAGTCTTCGTATGTCGCGCTTTCGCGTCACCCCTTTTTCTTCGGCATCTCGGCGAACACGCCGAGTACCGGTTTGCTGGCGTCAGTCGGAGGCGCGAGCAGCTGCGCGCGCAGGGCCTGATGGGCGGGGGAGAGGGCGAACTTGTCGGGAGTCACCGGGGTGAGCAGCTCCATCGTGACAGGATCCTGCGATCGTGGCACGAAGCGTGTCTTCACCCAGCGAATGCGGCTCATGACCTCGGACGGTATCACGCGCGATATGGCTTTTTTCCATTGCAGCGCTTCTTCCGCCGTCGGAGCCGGCGGTTCCTGCTCGTTCGTCCCCATGATGATGCTCATCTTGGAAAGCGCAAGCAACGGTGCCGGTTCGATGTCCTCGTCCCAGTCGCACGTGCCTGGTTGCGTGTCGTCGCGCGTGATGACCGTCAGGCCATCTTCGCCAGTCTCGTGGGTTGGGTCGTTGAGATCGTATTTGGTGAAGCCGAACATGTGCGCGGAGGCGTCGAGCGCATCCATGAAGTCCATGCCGTGGAGATCCACGCCGTCGTGCGGCGCGTTCTTGCGGCTCATCACGAATTCAAGTCGCGCTCGGCAGGCGCATATCGGACAGGAGATCGCTTCGGTCGTGACGGTCCGCGTCCCGAAACCGCATTTCTCGCAGTGGCCTAAACTCATGTCTGCCTCCGACCCCGGAAACCGGGGGTAAAATGTCGTGGGGGAACGATAGCAATTATTTGGCATGATGTCAATGATTACGGGCATTTTTTGACATCCAAAGACGCGTTTTGACCCCTCCCGCCCCACCTGCTATCCTCTTAGGGATATTGTGTGTAACTCCGGCCCGCCCGTGGGCGGCCAAGAGGGGTTGCATAGCCTAAAACAACCAAATATGGAACCGCAAGGAACCCCTGAAATCCGCCCTCAAAGCGGTACTGACGGCGTTGCGAAGAACTATCGCGTAGGCGTGATAGCGGCGTTTTTAGTGATATTGAGCTTCATGGGAGGCCTCGTCTTCGGCGAGATGCGCGCCAAGCCCGCGTCCGGCCAGACGCCGGAGGGCGCGGCGGTGAGCGCCATGGTTGGAAAGGTGCTCGGTCAGAGCACCGCGCCGCAGGTGGACCTCACGAAGGACGTCGATTTCCAGCAGTTCTGGGACGTCTGGAAGACCGTGAAGGCCAAGCACGTCTATCCGGAAAACACCTCAGACAAGAAGCTGTTCTACGGCGCGATCGCCGGCATGGTCGGCTCGCTTGGCGATCCGTACTCGGTGTATTTCGATCCGGAGTTCGCGCAGAAATTCAACCAGCAGCTTGAAGGCACGTTCGACGGCATTGGCGCGGAGATCGGCATCAAATCCGACACGCTCACGGTCATCGCGCCGCTTCCGGGTACGCCCGCGGAGAAGGCGGGCATCAAGGCCGGCGACCGCATCTACGCCATCGATGGCACGGACACCACGGGCATGAGCACCGACGACGCGGTGACGCGCATCCGCGGCAAGAAGGGGACGCAGGTCAAACTGCTCATCGGCCGCGACGGCCTGAAGGATCCCAAGGAGATCGTCATCACGCGCAGCACCATCGTGACGCAGGCCGTGAAGTGGGAGACGAAGAAGCTCGCCGACGGACGCAAGATCGGCGTCATCACGTTGTCGCAGTTCAACGACCAGGTGGACGCCAAGTTCAACCAGGCGGTGAAGGCGATGCTCGCCGATGACGTGAAGGGCATCGTGCTCGATCTTCGCAATGATCCGGGTGGCTACCTGGATGCGGCGGTCACCGTGGCTGGCGAATGGATCCACGAGGACACCGTCGTCATCGAAAAGTACAACGACGGCAAGCAGGACAAGTACCCTTCAAAGGGGCTGGCACGTTTGGACGGCATCCCGACAGTGGTACTCATCAACGGCGGCTCGGCCTCCGCATCGGAGATTGTCGCTGGCGCCCTTCAGGATGACGGCAAGGCGCTGCTCATCGGCGAGAAGTCCTTCGGCAAGGGTTCGGTGCAGGACTATTCTTCCTTTGATGACGGTTCAGCGCTCAAGCTGACCGTGGCGCTGTGGTACACGCCCAAGGATCGCTCCATCAACAAGGCCGGCATCGAACCGGACGTGAAGGTGGGCCTGACGACCGAGGACTTTAACGCCAACAAGGATCCGCAGATGAGCAAGGCGATGGAGCTGCTCGGTGCGCCGGGCGGACTGCCCAAGGGCGATGCATTGAAGAAGATCCAGGACGATATCAAGGCCGCGGATGCGGCGAAGGCGGCGGCGAAGAAAACCGACACGAAGAAATAACTATGTCCGCCGCCCCGAAACAACGGTTGAAGGCGGGCAAGGACGAGAAGGCCAAGGTGGAAATCTCGGCCGGCGGCATCGTCTTCAAGCGCACTCCGCAAGGGGTGCGCCTGGCGTTCGTGATGGACCCGTACGGCAAGTGGACCTTCGCCAAGGGACACGTGGAGAAAGGCGAGGCTCTGGCTGATGCCGCGCTTCGTGAGACGCGCGAAGAGATGGGCCTGGGCCGGCTGCGCGTCATCGCCCCGCTCGGGTCGATCGACATCTGGTTCCGCGATCGTTACCGCCCGGAGACGAAAGGCGCGCTCATCCATAAATACGTGCACTACTTCCTGATGGAAGCGCCGCCGCGCGCAAAGGGAAGTCCGCAGAAAAAAGAGAAGATCCGTCGCATCATCTGGGTCGGCGCACCCAAGGCGACGCGCACGTCATCGTACGAAGACGTCCGGCCCATCCTGCGCAAGGCGCTCGACATCCTGGCAAGGCGCGTGCGGGAGAGCGGCGAACGGGCGCGTGAGCGGGAGATTGCCAAGGGAAATGCGGATGGACGACCGAGCGAAAACCGTCCGGGTTCGGACGGCAGGCGCGACGGCGGCAATCGGGGCGATGGCGGCGGTCGCGACGGCACGCAGAAACCGCCTCGCGGACCGGAAATGCCCCTGGAGACGCCCACGTTGGAACTGTGATTGCATCAGCGAGCCCCTTTCGACCTTTCTCCCTTTTCACCTTTCTTCCTCCCGATATGGCCAAATACATCTTCATCGTGGGCGGCGTCATGAGCGGCGTGGGCAAGGGTGCCGCATGCGCCTCCATCGGCCGTCTTCTTCAGGATTCCGGATACCGCGTGACGGCCATCAAGATCGACCCCTATATCAACGTGGACGCGGGAACGATGAACCCGGTGGAGCACGGCGAGGTATTCGTGACCGCGGACGGTGATGAGACCGATCAGGACATCGGCAACTACGAACGCTTCCTGGACCAGGACATCACCAGCGTGAACTACATGACCACGGGGCGCGTGTACCAGACGGTCATCCAACGCGAGCGCAACCTGGAATACGGCGGCAAGACGGTGGAGGTGGTGCCGCACGTGCCGGAGGAAGTGATCCGCCGCATCAAGGCCGCGCAGAAGAACGCCAAGGCGGACATCACGATGATCGAGATCGGCGGCACGGTGGGGGAATACCAGAACGTGCTCTTCCTTGAGGCGGTGCGCATGATGAAACTTGCCGCACCCAAGGACGTGATGACCGTCATGGTCAGCTACCTGCCCATCCCGAGCAAGCTCGGCGAGATGAAGACGAAGCCAACGCAGTACGCCGTGCGGACTTTGAACAGCGCCGGCATCCAGCCGGACGTCATCCTTTGCCGCGCCGAGCGCGAACTGGACGCGCCGCGCCGCGCCAAGCTTGCCATCCACTGCGGCGTCAATCCGGACGCGGTCTTCTCCGCGCCGGACGTGGACACCATCTACCAGATCCCGCTGAACTTCAATCGCGAAGGCGTGACGAAGAAGATCCTCAAGGTCTTCGGCCTGCGCGCGCGCAAGCACGACCTGCGCGCCTGGCAGGGGCTGGTGCGGAACATCACGCACTCCACGCGGCCGGTGAAGATCGGCATCGTGGGCAAGTACTTCGCGTCCGGCGGCTTCACGCTGGCCGATTCGTACCTGTCGGTGCTCGAGGCGCTCAAGCATGCCGCCTGGAGCCGGAAGCTGAAGCCGGAACTCGAATGGCTGAACGCGGAGGATTTCGAGAAGGGCGGCGCGTCACTCAAGGCGCTTTCCAAGTACGACGGCATCGTCATCCCGGGCGGGTTCGGCTCGCGCGGCGTGGAAGGGAAGATCAACGTCATCAAGTACTGCCGCGAGAAGAAGCTGCCGTACTTCGGCCTGTGCTACGGCATGCAGATGGCCACCATTGAATTCGCGCGCCACATGGCCGGCATGAAGGACGCCAACACCGTGGAGGTGAACCCCAAGACGAAGCATCCGGTGATCCACATCATGAAGGAGCAGGAGGAGATCCTGCGCTCCAAGAACTACGGCGGCTCCATGCGGCTGGGCTCGTGGGATTGCGCACTCACGCCGGGCACAGTGTCCCGCCGCGCGTACGGCAAGGAGATGGTCGCCGAGCGGCACCGCCACCGGTACGAGTTTAACAACGAGTTCCGGCAGCGCCTTGAGGCGGCGGGCCTCGTCATCGCCGGCACGTCGCCGGACGGGCGGCTGGTGGAGATCGTGGAGATCAAGAACCACCCGTTCTTCGTGGGCGTGCAGTTCCATCCGGAGCTGCTCTCGCGCCCGCTGCGGCCGCATCCGCTGTTCGATGCGTTCGTGAAGGCGTGCGTGGCCAAATAGGGGCCTGTCCCCAGAGTGTCCCCGGAGTGTCCCCGAGGAAATACGCAACGGCCTAGACGGCTGTTGCGTATTTTTCGGCCGTACGGTACAAGGCTGCAGCTATGTCTAGAATCTCAAGAAAACACGTTGTCGAGGCAGGTGGTACGTATCACGTATATGCGAGAGGAAATGGGAAAATGGAGATATTTAAGGATCGCATGGATTACTTGGCATACATGCGGCGACTCCGTGAATTGACCGTTGCTCACGCCGTCACTCTGCATTGCTATACCTTGATGCCTAACCATGTACACCTTTTGCTCAGGACTGAAGGGGAAGCGCTATCCGCATGCATGAAGGGTCTTCAGCAGGGGTATTCAGGACATTTTCGGCGCAAGTACGACTTCGTTGGACATGTCTGGCAGGGGAGGTATCAATGCAAGGCGATCCAGGATGACGCGTACTTCGACGCATGCAGCACGTATATACAACAAAACCCGGTTCGCGCCGGGCTGGTCGTCGATGCTGAAGCTTGGCCTTATTCAAGCGCGGGGACACTCCGGGGACACTCTGGGGACAGGCCCCAAACAAAAGAAGGCTGTTAAGCCTTCTTTTCCAGCGGCACGATGGAGACGAACTTCGCCTCCTCGAGCGCGCCATGGAACTTGCGGACCTTCTTCTTCATGAAGTGCACGATGCCCGCCTGGGAGGCGAACAGGGTGTCGTCGCCGCCGCGCATCACTCCCTTGCCGGCACGGAACTTGGAACCGCGCTGGCGGATCAAGATGGCGCCGCTCTTGGCGTACTGGCCCTCGAAGAGCTTCACGCCAAGGCGCTTGGAGATTGAATCGCGGCCGAGTTGAGTTGAGCCACCGGCTTTCTTTGATGCCATAGCAGGGCGAGGATTGCTTATTCAGTAGGGAGAGTATACGACAGGGGCGGGAGGTTGTCAATACGCTTAATCCGCCTTATTTCGGCCTTATTGTGGGCAAAAACGGCCCCTTCTGCGTGAAAGAGCGCGGCAACGGCCCGCTGTCAGGAACGGTTGACTAACACAAAGCGGGATGCTAGCGTATCCAGTCAGGCTTCCTGACCACCCGACCGCACAAGGAGGAACGCATGACGCTTCCAAGGAACGCGGGCGAACCCCGCGACATCGTCTTCGATCTCGACGACACGCTCATCTACACGGCACACAAGTATTACGCGGCGCTCATCGTCGCGGCGGGTATCGTCCATCATTCGTTCGGCATGCGTCACGTGACGCATCCGATGGAGTTCATCGGCACTGCCGAGCGGATCAACGGCGAGGTCATCCGCGCCGTCGGGTTCCGGAACGGGCACATGTTCGTCTCATCGTGCGCGCAGGCGTATGAAGAGCTGTGCGTGAAGCGCGGCCTCCTGCCGCAGAAGGACGTGGCCGAAGCGGTCACGAAGGCCGCGCTCGGCCACCGCGCCGGACCGTTCATTCCCGTGGACGGCGCCAAGCGGACGTTGCGGGCGCTGCGACGCGACGGTCATCGGCTGCACCTCGTCACCATGGGGGAGCCGGGACTGCAAATGGAACGGCTGCATGGCAGCGGCCTGCAGGAGTACTTCCGTGCCGAAAACATCCACGTGACGGACCACGACAAACGTGCGGCGATCAGTCGCTGCATCGACGGTCGTGATCCCGCGCGATCCGTCATGGTCGGCGATTCGCTCAAGAGCGACATCACCAGCGCCATCGATCTCGGCATGGTGGCGATGCACGTTCCTGGCGACCCTTGGTCGTTCGCGCAAGCGGACGTGCCGAAACACGCGTTCATCAGCCTGGCATCGATCAAGGACGTGCCGCATGCGGTGCGGGAGCTGCCCTGACGTCCTCGCGCGGCGAAAGCGTTGACGCGGGCGAAACGCATTGATACGGTCTTGTCGATATTTGTTCATTCCAACACGCACAGGAGAAAACATGGAATTGCTGTTCGTTTTTGCCATCGTCGCGCTCATCTTGTTCTCGTTCACCAAGTTCAAGGAGATCGCAGGACTGATTCCGTGGGCATGCCTGATCATCCTCGTCCTCTCCTTCGGTTGCGGCGAGCTCGTTCGTCACTGGAACGACGTCCCCAACCTGCTCCATGGGGCAGGCAAGGTGTTTCTCCGGTAGCACGCGCCTCCGCATCAACGACATTCGACCCCAAACCCCCGTTCATATGAGCGGGGGTTTTCATATGGTTGGCGCGCCAAGTATCGCACCGCGGTGACGAGCGTAAGGGCCCCCGCGCAAAGAATTCGCGCAGCGAATTTTCGAGTGGGGAGATGCTCGGCAGGACCCGTGGCACAAGGCCCCGCGGCCCGCAAAACGCGGCACAGAAACCATCATGGACAAACCCCCCGAAACAGGCATATGATGACCCCCATATGACGCAGGTCCGCACCTACCTCGATGACGCCGCATCCACCCCGCTGTGCCCCGAGGCACGAGAGGCGATGTTTCGCGTCTCCGCCATGACCGGAAACCCCACCTCGATGCATGCCCAGGGGCGCGCGCTCCGTGCGGAGATCGATACCGCGCGTGCCGCCGTGGCTGCGCTCCTTGGCGTGCAAGAAGAGGAAGTGGTGTTCACCTCCGGCGCCAGCGAAGCGGACGGCTTGGCGGTTCGCGGCGTCCTGCGCGCGGTCCGCGCCGCGCATCTTGGCGTGCTGCCGCGCGTGGCAGTGAGCGGCATCGAGCATGCGGCGGTGCTCGCGACGGTACATGCGGCGGAGGCTGACGGGCAGTGCGTGGCGGACGTGGTGGATGCGGGTAAGGACGGCGTGGTCAGCGTTGACGCCGTGCGGGCTGCCATCACGCCGGAGACCGTTCTCGTGGCGGTGATGTGGGTGAACAACGTCATCGGCACCGTTCAGCCGGTGCGTGACATCGGCGCGGCAGTGAAAGCGGAACGCGTCAGGCGCGTGGCTTCCGTCGAAAACGGCAAGAAGCCCCTCCCGATCGTCTTCCTGTGCGACGCCGTCCAGGCCCTCCGTACCGAGGACGCCTTTCCCCATGAAGCCGGCATCGACCTGATGGCGATCTCCTCGCATAAGATCTACGGCCCGCGCGGCATGGGCGCGCTCATCATCGCGCCCGGCACGCCGTACGCGTCGCCGCTCGGTGGCGGGGGACATGAGGGCGGGCGTCGGCATGGGACGGAGAACGTGGAGGCGATCGCGGGGTTCGGTGCCGCCGCGCGCGTGCTCCGCGAACGCCACGCCGCCGATCGCGCGCATGCCGTGGCACTGCGGGACGCGCTGATCGCCGGCCTGGCCGCGCGCATCCCGGAAGCGACGCTCGTCTGCGCCGATTCGCCGCGCGTACCCGGCACCGTCTTCCTTCGCTTCCCGCGTATGAACGGCGACGAGGTCGCGCTCCGGCTGGACGCGGCAGGCATCGCCGTCTCCGCGGGTTCCGCATGCGACGCGGGAACGCGGAAA
>JBEEJS010000075.1:0-3574 GCA_041169025.1 Candidatus Parcubacteria bacterium | reverse complement strand
CCGTGGGCATGGACGAGAAGACGATCACGCGCTACATCGAAGCGCAAGGACTAGAAGACAAAGGGCAAACTCGGTTTGCTTGGTGAAGAAACCCCGGGGCTTGCCCCGGGGAGTGTCATTTGTCTTAGCGGTTTTTTAGCCGTCGCCGGCCGCGGCGGAGGGCTGACAAAACGAATTGACAAACCTCTTGATTTCGGCTAAGGTTGGGCATCATCTGGCGCGTCATGACGGTTTGCCGGTGATACGAATCGCGGATCGGAGACCGCAATGGAGAAGCGTGCCTGACGGGCATCAGACCCGGTTCTCCCGTCTTCACCACGCGTGGAGACGGCGGACATTCCATTTCCCACAAGGAGACACGACATGACCAAGGACATCGCCGTGTACGGCGGCAGCTTCAACGTCGCCGGCAGCCACCATCGGCACATCGCCATGGAGCTTTCGGACGTGAAGCCGGAATTCACGCAGCATGGCGCGCCGCGATTCGATTTCACGCTCGCGGTACCGTGCGGTCCGCGTCCGGACAAGGTGAGCGTGAACGACACGCTGCCGATCTTCCGCGCCATCACCTGCGATCTGACGTTCGCCGGGGTTCCCCGGACCGTGCCAGACCTGTTCGATCTCGAGCAGTCGTCGTTCACCACCACGATCGGGCTCGACGAACGGTACAAGCGGGCGCATCCGGATGGTAACGTGTGGCACGTGATCGGCGCGGACATGGTCCAGCACGGCGCCGTCGGCAAGGCCGCCATCCAACAGTGGGAGGGCGGCGAGCGGCTCTGGCGCGATCTGCGTTGGGCGGTCGTCACGCGCGAGGGATATCCTCTCGCTCCCGGCGATCTGCCTCCTGGCGCCAAGATCGTGGCGCACGGCACGGACGGCGCGAGCAGCACCATCCGCCACCTCCGCTACGCCGGCAAGCCGTTCGCGCACCTGGTGACGCCGCAAGTGGCGGCCTTCATCGAGCGCTACGACCTGTACCGCGGCGGGCAACCGGTATCCACCGCGCTGCTGCAAGCCCAGACGCCGAAGGTCATCCTCGTCATCGACGAGCTGAACCCGAAGGCCGTGGCGATCGCGGAACGGTTCCGCGCGTTCGAAGTCGCGGATCCAGCCGATGCCAACATGATCCTCGTGATCGGCGGCGACGGCATGATCCACAAGGCGGTGCAGGCGCATTGGCGGCTCCGGCTGCCGTTCGTCGGCATCAACGCGGGGCGCAGGGGATACCTGCTGAACGATCCCGAGCAGATGACGCCCGAACGGCTGTACGGCCCGCTTCATGCGCACCTGCACACGCTGCTCTACGGCGAAGTCACGGACGTGACGGGCGCGTCCACGCAGCACTACGCCTTCAACGACATGTGCATGAAGGCGCAGAGCCTCGGCGGCGCGGCGCACATCCAAGTGTCGGTGAACGGCGACGTGAAGTACGACCGGCTGGTCGGCGACGCGTGCCTCGTCTGCACGCCCGGCGGATCCACCGCGTACGCGCGCCACATGGGCGTCTCGCCGGTGCGGCCCGACGCGCGGTCGGTCTTCCTGACCGGCCTCGCCATCGAGGAGCCGGAACCGTTCCGCCCGGCCAACCTGCCGTTCGGCGCGACCATAGACATGGCAGCGCTCGACACGGACAAGCGTCCGGTGGGCGTCTGCATGGACAACTCGCGCGTGCTGAACGCGCGGACGCTCCGCGTGCGCACGAGCAACATCGGCGCGGTGGAGCTCGCCTTCCTGCCCGAACGCGACATGATGGCCAAGTTCGACGAACGGCAGTTCGCGGGCGGCCGCACGCGTTGATCACGAATCGGCGAGTCGCGCGTTTCCCGGGTTTCCGGGGACCGCGCGGCTCGCCCTCCTTCTCCCTGGCGTCACCACCCGGGTGGCGCACGGGACGCGGAGACGTTCCTTTCACGGCGCCTTGCGCGCATGGGCGCGCAGGCGCAGAGGAGACGGACATGTTCGGAGACGACCCCATCATCCAAACGATCGACGATTTGGATCTGTACAAACCCAACATGCAGCAAGTGCTGTTCCTGAAGCATCGGCAGGTGCGCGGCACGTTCGCCATGCATAACCGCACCGCCATGGTGCGCGTGGGTGACATGGTGCCCATCGAGGCGGTGCGCGAGCAGTTCGACCACGCGCGCACGCTCCGGCACACCGACGCGCAGATCGCGAATTACCGCGCCACCGGCCTGTACGGCGAGCCGTACCTGTCCTACCTGAAGGATTACGCGCTGCCGGAGATCGAGCTTGACGCGCGTGACGGCCAGATCGTCGCCTGCGCGGAAGGTCCGCTCTGCGAGGTGTCGCCTTGGGAGACCATCGCGCTCGCCATCGTGAACGAGCTGTACTTCCGGGCGGCGGCCAAGCAGTCGGGAATCACTACGGAAGCCGCGTTCAAGGCGATGTGCCGGGCGGGCGAGGAGACGCTCCGCCGGAAAGGGCACGCGCTTCGCGCGCTCGGCGGCGTGCAGATCATCGAGTTCGGCACGCGCAGGCGCGCGTTCCGCGCTTGGCAGAAGCGCGTGCTGGAGATCCTGAAGGACGAGTTCCCGGATCTCCTCGTCGGCACTTCCAACGTGGCGCTGGCCCGCGAGTTCGGATTGCTCGCCAAGGGTACCATCGCGCACGAGATGTTCATGGCGTACGCCTGCATCTACGGCGGGACGGACGAAGGCCTGAGAGCGTCGCACAACCGCGTGCTCCAGGATTGGGAGGCGCAGTACGGCGACAGGCTCTCCATCGCGCTCACCGATACCTTCGGCACCGACTTCTTCCTCCATGACATGACGCCGGCGCAAGCCGCGTTCTGGCGGGGGACGAGGCAGGATTCCGGGGACGCCATCGCGTTCGGTGAGAAGCTGATCGCGTTCTACGAGCGCCTCGGCATCGACCCCGCGACCAAGGTGCTCATCCCGAGCGATGGTCTCGACGTGGAGGAAATCACGCGCATTCACCGCGCGCTCCATCGCCGCATCATCCTCTTCTATGGCTGGGGCACGAACCTCACCAACGACCTCGGCATCAAGACGCTGTCGCTGGTGATGAAACTCATCGCCTGCGCCGGCCGCGACGCCGTCAAACTCTCCGACACGCGCGGCAAGCACATGGGGCCGCTTGCAGAGCAGGAGCGGTACAAGCGGACGTTCCACTACGACGGCGGGATCGATCTGGCGCTGGTGCGCTGAATCATCTGCTCGCGAGTTCCTTTCTTACCAAGGCCAGCCCCCGTGCCTCGCGCACGTCAGGGCTGGCCGCTTTCCCGAGGTCCCGCACCGCCGGTGGTGAGGGGCCGCGGACGAAGCACGAACAGGAGGAGTGTCATGGAAGCGGTATTGTTCCATTGCCCGCAAATGGCGGGGCTCGCGAAGCGCATCTGCGCGCTCGACAAACGGATCACGCTCGGCAACGTCAGGTGGAAGAAGTTCGACGACGGCGAGAACGACATCGACGTCTACAAGGCGGAAGGCATCCGTCAGAAGAAGGCGGTGCTGCTCTGCTCCTTCGACACCGATACGGACCAGATCCAACAGCTCGACGCCATGTACACCATCCCGCGCCAAGGGGC
>JBEEJS010000074.1:0-10963 GCA_041169025.1 Candidatus Parcubacteria bacterium | reverse complement strand
ACCCGCGGCAAGATCTTGTAATGCGAATCCTCTCGGTACGCCGTCATCGGCACGGTGATTTCGTATCGCGCCAAAAGCCGCCCGGTGACACGGGTGTCCTCGCAGAGCAGCATGTCGAGCGCCTTCAGCGTCTCAAGGGCGCGGAAGGTGACGTCCGACAGGTTGCCGATCGGGGTGGCGATGACGAAAAGCTGACCAGCCATATGCGACTCATTCTATCACCACCCGTTCGGTGGCCGCGAGTGCCGCGTCTTCCAGTGCGCGCAGCTCCGCGCACTTGGACTCCTCGCGCTCGGCCTGTTCCGCGGACGAACGCGTCGCCGGACGCGGAGGCATGAACAGGCTGCAGCAGTCGTCATGCGGTTCGATGGACGTCTCATACGTGCCGATGCGGCGCGCGACACCCACGATGTCCTCCTTGTTGTCGCCGATCAGCGGGCGGAACAGCGGCATGCGCACTGCGGCGGAGACGGTGGCGAGGTTCTCGAGCGTCTGCGAGGCCACCTGCCCCACCGCGTCGCCGGTGACAAGCGCCTGCGCGCCCGCGACCGTAGCGATGCGCTCCGCAAGGCGCAGCATGGAGCGGCGGTACAGGATGACGCGCATGGCGGGGTCAGCCTTCATGACGATTTCGCGCTGGATGTCGGCGAGCGGCACCAGGTGCAAGACGGCGCCGCGTTGCCACTGCGCGAGAATGCCGGCCAAGCGCTTCACTTTGCCAATGGATTCCTTTCCCACGTGCGGATACGAATGGAAATGCACGAAGACGCTCTCCGTGCCACGCCGCGCGAGTTTCCACGCGGCGACGGGTGAGTCGATGCCACCGCTCAACAGCGTCGCCACTTTTCCGGAGATGCCGGACGGAAGGCCGCCCGGTGCGACAAAGCGGTTCGTGGAAACGAACGCTCCTTCATCGGAGATCGCGACGTGGATTTCCGTTTGCGGCGCATGCACGTCCACGCTCGTTCCCGGCACCGCTTCAAGCAACCGTCCGCCAAGCTCCACCGCGATCGCCTGCGAGTCCATCGGGAACGTCTTGTCGCTGCGACGGGCCCAGACCTTGAAGGTGGTCGGCGCTTTCTCGGCGAGTGCGGCGGCGGCGACTGCGGCGATGGCATCCAAGGAACGCTCGCAACGCGCACCAAATTGGAAGCCCGCCACGCCGAAGACGCGCTCGATGATGCCGTGCGCGGCGCCGCGCAGCTCCGGCGAAAAAGCACCCTCTGCATGTGACACGCTGATCACTCCCTGTCGCCGCGACACTTTGAATCCGCCCAGCGGCCTGAGCCGCGTGGCGATGTCCTGGGCGAGACGCTCCTCAAAGCGGCCGCGATTGCCGCCCTTGAGGATGAGTTCGCCGGGATGGATGACGATGGTGTCGGGGGAGAATGCCATGGTTCGGGCTTATCCGGGCCCATGCGTGGGCGCGGTGATTGGGCGAAATGTAGCGGAAAATCGGGCGGTTGGCAAGGTGGCGACGCGTGGCATCGGAGCATCGGTACAGGCTCCAAAAAATTGGGGAAAATGAAAGGCCCCTTCGGATGAAGGGGCCTGCGATCCTAGAAATGACAGAACGTCCCGGGCTCGGAGTCAGTGCCTCTGGCAAACTCCTCCGCCTTGAGTTTGGCGCTACGGTCATCCACGAGCTTGCCGGCGATATCCTTCCAGGCGATGTACGTCACCTTCGAATCCCGAGTGATGGCCGGATAGAAGGGGCGAAGCGAGTCGAGCAGTTCGGCCGCGCTCGCGTAGCCGCAGCGTGCCAACTGATCCGGTTTGAGTTGCCGCACCGTGCAATGCCGCACGCGCTGCACCAACGCCTGCACCGCGAACGGCTCCAGGTGGCAGCAGAGCATCACGCGTTCGCCGGGCTTGTAATCGCGGAGGCCGAAGCGGACGGTGGCGGTCTGCCCGCCGGAAAGGATTTGCTCGCGCACGTACGCGCCAGGCGCGACGAGCAGTGCGGTCAACGGGCGGTCGAGGTCGTCGGGATGGACTTTCACGGGAACTCCTTGGGTCGAGTCGATGCAACCGGTCTATCACGAATCGGCACGGACGGCAATGGTCCTGCCGCCGCAATGAGAAACGAAAAAGGCCCGGCAAGCCGCCGGGCCTCGCGATCATTCGGTGTTCTTCGCCGGAGGCTTGCCCTCCACGTCGTGCTTGATGGGATGACCCTCGGCATCGCCGCGGACGCGAACCTTGACCTTCTCGATCTTGTCCGCGTTGAGGTCCTTGGAAACTTCGCCGACTTTCTTCTCGACGTTCTCGAGCGCCTTCTTGGAAGGGCTCGCTGCGTCGCCTTCGAGCGTTCGCTTCACGTCCTTCTCGACGCTCTTCTCGATCTTCTTGACGTACGGGTCGTTACCGCTCACGCCGCGCTTGGGGACGACCGTCACATCCACTTTGGGATCCTTGATGGGGACGTTCGGCGCGTTCGCGGCGGCATCGGATGGCGCGTTCTTGTTCTCGGACTTGTCTGCCATGACGTTCTCCTTTGGACAATGATGGCAAACGGCCGGTATTGCGGCAAGTGCAATTGAAACGCCGCCCCCGGAGTCCGGGGACGGCGTTCCTGCGCGTGGTGCTTACCGCTTCTCGTTCCTGAACATCGCCTTCGCCACGTCCCACGCCGGCAGGTTGCCGCAGGACAGGTACGTGCCGATCTTGTCCTTGGACTCGTGGATGTTGATGGCGAGCGCACCAGCCGCCATGATGTTGGCAACGGGGACGTCGATCGAAGTCACCGATTTGCCGCCGATGACGTCGGACAACGTGAACGATACCGCGCCAGGCGTCGGGCAGGAGCCCAGGTGGATGTGCGCCGGGTGCGGGCCCGCGGAGCCGCCCTTCACCGTGAGCGTCACCATCGCTTTGCCATTCACTTCCTTGATGTCGGCCGTGCCGTTCATGCCGGACGTGCCGATCGCCTTGAGGTCGAAACTCGCGCGTGCGGCGCTCTCATCGCCGGTCTTCGTCGAGGGCTCCGTCCGCATCATGGACTCGTCGCCGGGGACGAGCGGTGCGATGGCGGCCGCGCTCAGGTCGCCGCACGCGACGTACGTGCCGAGGTCCGCTGCGGACTTATGCAGGTTGATGGAGAGCGGAAGCTTTCCGAGGATCGCGTCGAACGATGCGTTGAGCGTCGTTTCCGACTTGCCCGCGACGACGTCGGAAAGCGGATACTCCACCGCGCCGGGCGTGGGGCAGGAACCGAGATGGATGTGCGACGGGTGACCGGAGCTGACACCCGCGCCGGTGACGTTGATGAAGACGCGCGTCTTTGTGCCGTCTTCCACGAGCAATGCGGAACCGGAAATGCCGGAGAGGTTCTGTTGCCCGAGCGTCACCTTGAGTTCGCGCGCTTCCTTGGGTTTGGCGTTGTCGTTCTGCGTGATCACGGGCTTCGTCGGCGCGTTGACGTCGACGTTTGCGCCGTACCCTTTGGCGCAACCGGCGCCGACGAGCAAAAGTCCTGCGATCGCGACGATGATCGGCAGGCGTGAGGTCTTCGCGTGCTCGGACATACGTGAGGGACGTTAGTTCTTATGCAGTAATGATAACATCGAATGTGCACGGTTGTGTTCATGGCGTACCGTGGTATGCTGTTTGCACCTGTTATTAAGCTCAAAAAACCTATGTCGGACCTCCAAGTGAAGCCGCTCAAATACAAGGAATTGCCCGGACTTTCGGAGAAGCAGCTTTCCGAGCACCACGACGTGCTGTACGCCGGTTACGTGAAGAAAGTGAACGAGATTCGCGCCGCGCTGGCGGGAGTGGATCTCTCCAAGGCGAACGGCACGTTCTCCGATCTGCGCGAACTCAAAGTGGAAGAAGGTTTCGCTTTGAATGGCGTGAAACTGCACGAGGCGTACTTCGACAACATGACCGCCACCGGCGGCGCGCCCGCCGGCGTCGTCGCTGACTGGATCGCCGCCGATTTCGGTTCGTACGAGAAATGGGCAGCCGACTTCGCGGCCTGCGGACTCGCCGCGCGCGGTTGGGTCGTCCTCGCGTTCGATTTCGCCGACGGCAAGCTCCACAACTACGTCTGCGACATACACAACCAGGGCGGCATCTGGGGCGCCATTCCTTTGCTCGTCCTCGACGTCTACGAGCACGCGTACTTCCTGGACTACGCTACCGCACGCAAGAAGTACGTTGATGGGTTCATGGGGAACCTGGACTGGAGCGTGGCGGACGGGCTGGTGGCGAAGCATGGGCTCGCTGCGCATCGGGCGTAGTCCTTCATCAGAAACGCGTGTTCATGAAAAGACGCCCCCGATGGGCGTCTTTTCGGTTATGGCGCTCGATTCATTTAGGCGTTCGGATCCTGCAAGGTCTGAGCCGCATCCTGCGCGCGCCGCAGTTCCGCACGGTTCCCCTCCCCCTCGGACACCGCGTCGATGCCCTGGATGAGCGTGTAGAGCGCCGCGAGGTCGGCGAAGCGGTGATGGATCTCGTCGATGAGCGTGGAAGGACGGTGCGGTGTCCATGAGTCGCTCCGGTCGCCCGTATCGGGCATCAGCACGTGGCAGACGTGCCCGGAGATGGCGACGCTGAACGCGCCGGACTTGGTCGCCTTCGAGACGTCAGTGAGATGCTCGATGACGTCCGGGGAAAGGATGACGCGCGCTTCCACCTGATCCGTGGATGTCACGACGAAACGTTCCGTGAATTCCGGGCTTTCCAGCCGTACCTCATCCTTGTTACCGCGGAGATCCCAACCGCTTTCGATGATGCGCGTACTGCCGTTGAACGCGAACGGAAGGGTGAGGCGGTAGTACCAGCCGTCGAAGAGCTTTTTCTTTTCGCCGAAGCTGACGACCGACCATCCTTCCAGCCGACCCAACCCCGCCGAGCCCGCGATCGACACCTCTCCGTTGGAATCACCTGACGGCCAGATCGGAGCAGCGGCTTTCACCGCGTCCGGGTAGGCGCCGTCCGGGTCATACGCGAGGCCGAAAAATCGGGAATAGAGCACGCTCATGACTTCGTCGCGCGTGACGGAACCGGAACCGATCGTCGGGGAATAGGTCCAGACGACGGCCACGAAAAAGACGATGATGGGCAGCACGAGCGGCAACGGACTCATGGTCTGCACCTGTTCGCTCGAAAGCGAGCCGCTCAGCAGCCGCGTGATGAGCGATGCCGTTTCAATGACGAGCGCGGCGATGCAGAGCGCGCCGACGAACTTGAGGATCCGCAGGCGGCCTGCGCGAATGGCGCCGACCCGTCGTCGTTCGATGACGTCAGCCAACAATCGCGGCCGCAATTCCTTGTCGAAATACGCGCCGAAGCCTTTCTCCTGCGGGATCCGTTCATCGAACCGCGCGGACTGCAGTTCCTCGTATGCGGCGTTGTCCGTGAGTAACCCGTTGTCCATGGCCATCATGCCAGTTTCAGCGCAGCCTTCAGTCCCTCCTTGTCGAATCCCACGATGATCTTCCCGTCCACGTCGATGACCGGTACGCCCATCTGGCCGGACTTCTTAATCATCTCCTCGGCCTTGGCCGGGTCGGATGAGACGTCCACGTTGGTGAAAGCGACGCCCTTTTCGGTCATGTACTCCTTGGCGAGCTTGCAGTACGGGCAGGTGGGGGTGGAATAGACGATGACATTGGCCATAGGCTGCGGATAATGACTCTTGGCCATAGTGTAGCATTTTTTGCCTCAATAACGCATATTTGTCACAAATGATTGACAATAAGCGGTATTTCTGCTAAGATAAGCCGGAGTACGTGGTGTGTCACCACGACCTCGATTCCGGCCAGCCCGGAGAAAAGGATGTCCTTCATGCGCTCATTATTCGCAACGATTCTGCTGTGCCTCTCCGGCTGCGCGTCAATCGGTGCACGTCCGCATTCGGCCGAGGATCGCCCGAACGTGTACGATTGCAACGCCATCGCCCACGCTCGTTTCTACCTGACCCGCCCCATCGCGGAGCAGGACCCGGAGACGCGTCAGGAGATGCTGGATCACATCGTCTGGTTCGGCGGCAAATGCGCGCCGAGCTCGACGCAGGTGTCCGTCCGGTACGTCACGCCTCCCACGGAGGTCGTGGTCGTCCGGGAGTAGCTCCCCTCTCAAGAAAACGCCCCCGACCATGAGCATGGTCGGGGGCTTTCGCGTTTGTGCGCGGCGCGAACCGCATTCGATTCGCGCCACGTCTCCGTCAGAGTCCGAACAGCGTTTCGGCGTTCCCGTGGAACACCGCCTCGCGGTGCCTCCCTGCGAGCTTCCGCACCACCTCCACGTACGGCGCGTGATCGCTGATCGGCCAATCGGTGCCGAAGAGGATCTTGCCGGACGATTCGGTGATGAAGTCGAACGTCTCCCACATGCCCGTGAACCGCTGCACGTGCTTCGGCGTGAATCCGCCGTAGACGAAGCCGGAGCAATCGGCGTAGACGTTCTTGTTCTTGTAGCACACCTGCGCGCAGTCGGTCACCCAGGGGGAGCCGAGATGCGCGATGATGATGCGGAGGTCCGGCATCTCCGATGCCAGGTCGTCCACCGCCAGGGGGTGAGCGAACTTCAGTTTCGCCTGCACTTCGCCGCAGACGCAGTCGCCGCTGTGGAAGATGGCCGGGCGGCCGTGCTTCACGAGCAGGTTCAGGTACGGGCGGAGGCGGTAGTCGTCCGGATAGAAGTGCTCGTATCCGGTGTAGAACTTGAGGGCGCGGATGGTGCCGTCCGCGAGCCAGGCGTCGACGTCCGGCAGCGACGGTTGGAACTCCGTCTTGAACGGCGATACCGTGCCGACAGTGAAGAGCCTGTCCTTGTGGGGCGCTATCTGCTCGACGACCGCCGAGGTGGTCGGTCCGCCGCGGATGGTGGCTGCGAACACCGCTGATTGGTCGACATTGGCCGCGTCCATGGCGGCGACGAGTTCGCCCGGCGATGCGTGCCGCCGGATGCCGCCGATGTGGGCGTGCGCGTCGATGATGCGGATCTTCTTCATTTCACTCTCCTTCTTCGGGTTCCGCCGTCGGCGGAGTCCATGTATCGAGACCGTCTTCCCAGATGCGCAGATACGCGCGAGCGAGGTCTTCGTTCGGGCGACGCACGTTGTGCGTGAGGAAGCGCCACGTGGCTTGTCCCAGCGCGACGTGCGCCATGCAATCCGGAAGCGCGGCGCGTTCCTTGGGTGTGAGCGGCCGGGTCTCCCCGTATCCCGCGGCGAAGGCGTGATACAGAGTGTCATCCTTCGTCCCCGCGTCATAGCAACAGCCGATGGCGCTGACGCAGTAGTCGATGAGCGTCGGCCCGATCGCCGCTTCTTCCCAATCGAGGAGCGCGGTCATCGTGTCGCCGATGAACAGCATGTTGTGGGTGTGCGCGTCGGCGTGGATGATGCTGCGGGGGAGCTTCGGGAGGACGTTTTTTCGGAAATCCTCCAGCCGGTCGTACAGCGCGAGCATCCGTTTGATGCCGCGCACGTTGCGATACGGACGTACGGCGTCCACGCGTTCCGTGTACGGCTTCGGCTGCATCCACCCGGATTTCCTAGGCAGGTCGTTCTTGGGTACCGTCGCAAGTTCGGCAAGGATTCGGCCGATTTCCCGGGCCTGCGTGACAGTCGGTCTTGGATGCGTTCCGGGAACCCGTTCTTGGAGCATCGCCGCATATCCGTCCTCCACGTGCACGATGTCGCCACCGGTGCCGCATTCGTAGCCGGGGGTCGGAATCCCGTGCATCGCTGCCTGTGCGGCGTACGAGGCCTCCCTGATTCGATCGGCCACGTCGTACGGTTCGTACAACAGCTTGAGGACGTATTCTCCCACGTCGGTCCTGACGACGTAGTTTTTGCTGCCGTCGCCTTCGGTCCTGACTGCCTTCCACAAGGTGCCGGCACCGAATGCGCTGATGATGCGTTGCAGCCGCTCCGGTGACTCTTCCTCGCGTGGGTCCATGCTCGCCTCCTTCGTTTCGCCCATCGTGGGCGTTTGCCGCCCGTAAACGCAAAACTCGCGGGCGTTCCGCGAGCCTAGCATGTCTTGTCCGGGATTTCAAGGGTTGGAGCGGTCGTTGTTCGGCGCGCTCCCCTGCGGCTTTTCGGGGGCGTGCATCGGTTTCCCGTCCCAGCGCCACTCCGGCTTTTCGCCGGTGAGCGCCGCTATGATGATGAGCACCACGACACTGGCGAGTATCGGTAGCGAGACGCCGAGAAGCGTGTCACTGGCGGAGTGCGATGCGGCGTCGACGTTCCGAAGGATTGCCACGAACACCGCGAACCAGACCGCCATCACCGTCCACCCTTCCCAGGTGGCCGGGTACCAGCCGTAGCCATAGCGTTTGTTCTTGAACCAGGGCCGACTTAATCTCTGCATAAATGGCTTACCTTAGGGAAATAATATGTCCGCCAAGATTGACAAAACAGCGAAAGTGTGCTACAGTGCATGTACAAACATTCTATTCCGCCCACGCGGGAAAGGGATACGACTCACCATGATTCGGCACATTTCCGTCCTTTGCCTCTTGATCGGCATGTCCGCTTGCGCCGCTTCCGTGCAGCAACCGGCATTGGTGTACGCATCGGACATCAGTAAGAATTGTCGCGCGGCGGAAGAGGCTGATCAAGTGATGCACTCTCCGACAGCCGCACCCGAGCTCCGAGCGATCGTCGCCCCGTACTTCCAATCAATGAGCCTCAAGTGCATGGAGGATGTCGAGACGTTCAACGCCATGCGCGGTCGCTGAAAGCGCCCGACACTCCGAAAGAGCCCCTGCATCCGCAGCGTGGCTCTTTTCATTTTATACGCCGAGCATCGCACGCACGTCCTCGCTCGGCTCCCATGGCGGGTCGAAGACTACGTCCACGGTGACGTCTTCCAGTCCGAGCGCGCGGAAGCGTCCCTTGAGATCGCCCACGATCTGCGGCCCGTACGGGCAGAGCGGCGTGGTGAAGGTCATCTTGATGCCGAGTTTCTGCTTGGCTTCGTCGAAATCGACATTGTAGATGAGACCCAACGTCCAGAGGTCGATGCCGAGTTCCGGGTCCATGGTGGTGCGGAGGACTTCGTCCACTTCGGCGCGGATGACTTTTTCCATATGTGTTGCGCTTGCGCGCGGTTAGTTCTTGCGTTCCTCCGCGTTGACGGATGCGTCCGTCGCGCTGGTGTCATCCAAGAACGCGTATCCCGTCTTCTCGATCTCACGCGCCAGCTCCATTCCCCCTTCGCGCGCGATGCGCCCTTTGGAGAGCACGTGCACTGCGTCCGGCTCCAGGCGCTCCAGGATGCGCGGGTAATGCGTGATGAGCAGGATGCCCATGCCCGGGTTCGCCGAGCGCACTGCGGCAATGCCTGCGGTCACGATATCGAGCGCGTCAACGTCCAGGCCGGAGTCCGTTTCATCGAGTATCGCATACTTCGGTTCAAGAAGCGCGAGCTGCAAAATCTCCATGCGCTTCTTTTCGCCGCCGGAGAAGCCGACGCCGAGGCTGCGGTTGAAGAACGCGGGGTCGATCTTGAGGAGTGCCGCCTTTTCCTTCAGGAGCGCACGGAACTCCGCCATGGTGATGGGGGTGGTGCGCGCCGTGGTGGTGATGACGCGCAGGAAATGCGCCACGGTCACGCCGGCGACTTCCGGCGGATACTGCATGGAGAGGAAGAGGCCGCGCTTGGCTTTCTCGTCAGGCGCGAGCACCGTGATGTCCGTGCCGTCCAGCATGACGCTGCCTCCGGTCACCTCGTACTTGGGGTGGCCCATGAGCGCGTTGGCGAGCGATGACTTGCCGGAGCCGTTCGGCCCCATGAGCGCATGGACTTCGCCAGCGCCAACCTCAAGGGAGACGCCGTGGATGATGTCTTTGGATTCGCGGGAGATGCGGATGTCTTTGATGGTGAGGGACATATCAATGCGTTGCGGTTTCCGGTCCGCCGTTATGGATGGCGAGTCCGTTCTGCACCGTCCGCAGCCCCAGCAGCGCGCACCGCACCCGCGTCATCCCCACCGGGAACCCAAGCAGCGCCTCGATGTCCTTCTGCGTGAGCGCGGCGAGCTGATCCACGGTCATCCCCTGCATCGCTTCGGAGAGCATGGAGGTGGAGGCCTGCGAGATGGCGCAGCCCTGGCCTTGCCAGCGTACCGCATCCACCTTGCCGTCCGCGAGGCGGACGTACATGTCCACGGTGTCGCCGCAGGACGTGTTCGTTTCATGGTGCATGAACGTAGAGTCAGGCAGCGTGCCGGCGTTGGATGGGGCTTTGGCATGCTCCAGGACGTTGTCCCGGTACATGTCCTCGCCGCCGATGAGGTCGTGGTTGAATGCTTGCGTGGTCATAGGGTGTCCCTAAAGTGTCAGGCACCGACGCGCAATACCGTGCGCGCTTTCTCGATGCCGCGGATGAGCGCGTCCACGTCGGCCTCCGTGTTGTACGCGGCGAAAGACGCGCGGGTGGTGCCCATCATGAGGCCGAGCGATTTCAGGAGCGGCATGGCGCAGTGGTGGCCACCGCGCACGGCGACGCCTTCCGCATCCAAAATGGTGGCCATGTCATGCGGGTGGATGCCTTCAACGGCGAACGACACCACGCCGGTCCTGTGTGCCGACGCGCCGGGGCCGATGATGCGGGCGCCAGGAATCGTCATGATGCGCTCGATCGCGAGATTGGCCAGCCGCGTTTCCTCCGCAGCCATCCGCGCCGGACCGAGCGCGTGCACGTAGTCCGCAGCCGCGCCCAAGCCGATTGCGCCGGAAATATTCGGCGTACCCGCCTCGAACTTCCACGGTGCGTCATTGAACGTCGTCGTATCAAATGAAACGTCCTTGATCATGTCCCCGCCGTACTGGAACGGCGCGAGCGCGGCCAGTCGCTCCTGGCGGCCCCAGAGCACGCCGATTCCCGTCGGTCCCATCATCTTGTGCCCGGAGAACGCCACGAAGTCCGCGCCGAGGCGTGCGACGTCCAGCTTGCGGTGTCCTACCGCCTGCGCGGCGTCGGCGATCACCACGGCG